>CBHTTW010000005.1:0-24631 GCA_966096025.1 uncultured Alphaproteobacteria bacterium
GTTCGCCTTCGATTGTCCGGCCGTGATTTCCGATTTGCCCGGGGTGGAAGAACAGGTCAAAGAGGCCGCGCTTCGATTCGATCCCGACAGTCCTGAGGACATGGCGGCGAAATTGCGGATTGTCCTGACCGACCCGGCGGAATGTGCGCGGTTGCGGGGCGCTGGACGCGCGCGTCTGACCGAACTTTCCTATGAAAATTATGAGCGCGACATGATCGCGATATTCGACAGCGCATAGCCGGAAGCCGGGCTGAGCCCGGCCGGTGAGCCGTATTGGCGGGCGCCGGTTTCTAGAGATAAGCTGTTGTAATAAAACAAAAATTGTGCGGCATAGACAATCCATGACGTGAATGATAGCGACAGGGGGCAATTTCCAACGCCCGCGCCCCAATGACTGCCGCTGACGCTCAACTTCAAATCGCTTCGGCAACCGGTGACCGCGTCGAGACCATCAGGCACCAGGACAAAGTGCTGTGCATTCTGGTGCGCGCCTTGCCCGCCCCGACCCAGACCGAATTCTACACGCCAAATGACTATAATCTGCAGATGGGCAATATCGTTTATCCGGCGGGCGGCGCCATCCCGCGCCACAGCCACCGGCCCGTGACCCGCACGGTGACCGGTACCTCTGAAGTCCTGGTGGTTCAGAAGGGCCGCATGCTGATCGACCTGTATGACGATGCAAAGTCCCTGGTGGCGACCCGCGAGATGACCGTAGGCGATGCGGTCGCGCTGGTCAGCGGCGGCCACGGATTTCGCCTTCTCGAAGACACGGTATTGCTGGAAGTCAAACAGGGCCCATATTCCGGAATCCAGGAAAAGGATCGTTTCTGAAGATGATTCCGACGAACGAGCCTTTGCTGGCGGGCAGGGAGCGCCAGTATGTCCTCGACTGTATCGATACGGGCTGGATTTCCTCGGCCGGGTCTTACATCGAGCGCTTTGAGCGGGATTGGGCGGCTTATTGCGGCATGGACCATGGCGTCGCCGTTTCCAACGGCACGACCGCTCTGCAGATCGCAGTGGACGCGTTGAAGCTGGGGCCGGGAGATGAAGTCATCATGCCCAGTTTCACCATTATTTCCTGCGCGTTGGCGGTTGTGCGTGCAGGCGCCAAGCCTGTGCTGGTTGATTGCGATCCTGAAACCTATTGCATGGACCTAGAGCAAACCGTGGCCGCGGTGACGCCGCGCACCAGGGCCATAATGCCGATCCACATGTACGGCCATCCGGTGGACATGGACGCCATTCTGATGCTGGCAGAAAAGCATGGCCTGTCCATCATAGAAGACGCCGCGCAGGCGCATGGCTGCGAGTATCATTCGCGCCGCGGCGGCAATAATGGTTGGCGGCGGTGCGGCGGCCTGGGAACGATTTCCACTTTCAGTTTTTTCGCCAACAAGCTGGTGACGACGGGCGAAGGCGGCATGGTGCTGACGCGTGACCCCGTACTGGCGGAGCGGGCGCGGTCATTGCGCAATCTGTGCTTCCAGCCCCGCCGGTTTTTTCATGAAGAGCTGGGTTACAACTACCGTCTTACCAATCTGCAGGCCGCGATCGGCGTGGCGCAGGTCGAACGCATGGACGATATTCTCGCCCGCAAGCGTCACATGGGCAGGCTGTACAATGAGGGTCTGGCCGGCATCGACGGCCTGCAGTTGCCCGCGAACAAGGATTGGGCACGGATCAATTATTGGATGTACGCAGTCGTCCTCGACGAAGACCGGGGCCTGGATGCGATCGCGTTCGCCCAAGTCTTAAAGAAGCGCAACATCGAGACCAGGCCGTTTTTCCTGGGAATGCACGAGCAGCCTGTGTTCCGGGAAATGGGGCTGTTTAAGGGCCTCAAGCTGCCCGTGAGCGAGCGCGTGCAGCGGCAAGGGCTTTACCTGCCGTCCGGCCTTGCCATCACCGAAAATCAGATCGCCGAAGTCGTGGGCGCCGTTCGCGAGATATTGTCATGACGGTTTTTGGCGCGGCCTATGCGGGGGCATACGACGCCCTCTACGGCGAAAAGAACTATGCCGCTGAATGCGACATGGTCGAAGCGTTTTTCCGGGAGTTCGGCGACAATGGAAAGGTCGCCGCCGTGGCGGACTTCGGTTGCGGCACGGGCAATCATGCGGTCCCTCTTGCCCGGCGCGGTTACAGGGTGGCGGGCGTCGATCTTTCGCCGGCCATGCTGGAGCGGGCCCGCATCAAGGCGGCCGAGGCGGGCGTGGCCGCTTCCACCCAATTCGTTTTGGGCAATGTGCAGGATGCGGCGGTGCCGGACGCTCCTTACGATGCCGCCATCATGATGTTCGCGGTGCTGGGTTACCAGCGCACCGATGCCGAAGTGATCGCGGCGCTCTCCAATGTCCGCCGCCATCTTTCTCAGGGCGCGCCTTTTGTGTTCGACGTCTGGTATGGCCCGGCGGTTTTGGCGGAGAGGCCCGGCGCGCGGGAGCGGCAGGTCGGCGGTCCGGACGGCGTGCTGATCCGGCGAACGCGTTCGACCCTCGATGAGACACAAAAGCTTTGCACAGTTCACTTTGAATTGGAGCGTTTCGTGGGCGGCAGAAGCGGCGGCACCGTGCGGGAAGACCATATCATGCGTTACTTTTTTCCCGGGGAGCTGGATGAGTTTGCCGCCAAGGCCGGCTTTGCGCCGGTTGCGCTCCGGGACTTCAACGACTATCGAAAGGCGGCGGCGCCCACGAGCTGGAATGTGGCGGGCGTCTTTCGCGCGGTTTGACCGGTATCAAGGATAATGGCGATGACGAAGCGGGCACTTATCACGGGCGTAACCGGACAGGATGGTTCCTATCTGTCCGAGCTGCTGCTTTCCAAAGGCTATGAGGTGCACGGCATTGTCAGGCGCGCCAGCCTTTTCAACACCGACCGCATCGATCACATCTATCACGACCCTCATGTTTCCGGCTCGAAGCTGCAATTGCATTACGGGGATTTGTCGGATGCCTCGGCCCTGAGCGCCGTGCTGGAAAAGGTCGAACCGGACGAGATTTACAATTTGGGCGCCCAAAGCCATGTGAAAGTGTCATTCGACGTGCCGGAATATACCGGCGACGTGGTTGCCATGGGAACGCTGCGGTTGCTGGAAGCCATGCGCAGCTATATGCGCCGGACCGGCAAGGCCATCCGGTTCTATCAGGCCGGTTCTTCCGAAATGTTCGGCGCCGCCAAGCCGCCGCAAAGCGAGGCCACCGCTTTTTATCCGCGCAGCCCCTATGCCGTCGCCAAGGTGGCGGCGCACTGGTACGGCGTGAATTACCGGGAGGCCTATGGATATTTCATTTCCAACGGCATCCTCTTCAATCATGAAAGTCCCCGCCGCGGCGAAACCTTCGTCACGCGCAAGATCACCCGCGCAGTTGGACGCATCAAGGCGGGCCTGCAGGAAAAGCTTTATCTCGGAAATTTGGACGCTAAGCGCGATTGGGGGTTCGCCGGCGACTATGTCGAAGCCATGTGGCTGATGCTGCAACAGGATAAGCCCGACGATTATGTCGTGGCCACGGGCGAAGCCCATAGCGTCAAGGAGTTCGTGGAATTGGCGTTCGGCCATGCCAGCCTGGATTGGCAGAAGTATGTTGAGCTTGATCCGCGTTATTTGCGGCCGACCGAGGTGGATTACCTGTTGGGCGATCCCGCCAAGTCGAAAAAAGCCCTCAACTGGCAGCCCAAGACGACCTTCAAGGAACTGGTCGTCATGATGGTCGACCATGATCTGACATTGGCGCGGGGTGAGGCGGCGATGCACGAGGCGGGGTTTGCGGCGAATTCGCGCGGCAACGCGTCACAACGGCTCAGCGGCTAGGCCATGGCTGCGCCGGTGTTGTTTCCGTTGTCAGGGCGCCGTGTCTTTGTCGCGGGACATGGCGGGATGGTGGGACAGGCGCTGTTGCGCCGCTTGGCTCTCGAAAATTGCCACATACTGACGGCGCCGCGGGACGTGGTCGACCTGACCCGGCAGAAAGAGACCGAGGATTGGTTTGCCGAACACCGGCCGGACGCGGTGTTCATGGCCGCCGCCCGGGTCGGGGGTATCTATGCCAATGCCACCTATCCCGCCGATTTTCTCTACGACAATCTTGCCATCTCACAGAATGTTGCGGAAAGCGCCCGCCGCTCGGGGGTGAAGAAATTCCTCTATTTGGGTTCGTCCTGCATTTATCCGCGTGAGGCGCCCCAGCCGATGCGCGAAGACGCCTTGTTGTCAGGCCCCCTGGAACCGACCAACCAGTGGTACGCCATCGCCAAGATCGCGGGATTGAAACTTTGCGCGGCCTATCGCCGGCAATATGGCGCCGATTTCATTTCCGCCCAGCCCACCAATCTTTATGGGCCCGGCGACAATTACGACGTCAAAATGAGTCACGTGGTTCCCGCATTGCTTGTGAAAATGCACCGGGCGAAAGTTTCGACAGCGGCCGAGGTCGAGGTCTGGGGCAGCGGCAAGCCGCGCCGGGAGTTCATGTTCGTCGACGATTTGGCGGATGCGCTCGTTTTTCTGATGCAGCATTACTCCGGCGAAAGCCACGTCAATATCGGCACAGGCCAGGACATCACGATCGCCGACCTGGCGGCGCTCATCAAGGATGTGGTGGGTTTTGCCGGCGCGCTGCGCTATGATCCCGGCCAGCCCGATGGCGCGCCGCGAAAATTATTGGACGTCAGCATGCTTTACCAGCTTGGCTGGGCTTCCAAGGTTGCGCTTAGGGAGGGACTGGAACGGACCTATCGTGCTTATCTGCACGAAAACGCCTGAACTGCGGAGGTAAGGGCGGCATGTACAAGCTGGCGCTGGTCTTCATGGTTTTTGCGCCGATCGGCTCAGCGATGTTCCTGGTCGGCTCCACCACCGTGATGTGGGCATGGCTGGCCGCTGTCGCGCTGGTTGTGGCCGGAGCGGGGCAGTTTCTGGCCGGCAACTGGACCGTTCCTCCAAGACCTGTGGTTTGGCTGTCGCCGTTTTTTTCATTCATCGCCGTCGCCCTGTTTTCGCTGCTGACCTCGCCCTATCGCGGCGCCGCCTTGATCAAAGGCCTGGTTCAGCTCGCGGGCATTTCCATGATGCTGGCGCTGGTCGTTATCTTGACGGTGCTCGTGACCCAGCGTCCGGCCTTTGCAAGGTCGCTCATACGGATTGTGGTGCTGGTGCTGGCCTGGGTGAGCGTCATCGCGCTCATACAGTTTGTCGTGAACAATATTGTTCGTGCCCCGGTGATAAGTTTCGAAGTGCTGCAATTTTTCGGAGGCGTTACGGGTTGGCGCACGCCGGGGATGCTGGGGCCGTTTTTGCGCGCCAATTCCATAGAACCGGAGCCCGCCCATCTCACGACCTATCTGACGATGGCGGCCGGGCTTGCTTTCGTGCGCCTGGGCGGCCTTGGCGTTTCCAATATCTCGCCATCGGTACGCGCGGTCATTCCCGTCTGGGCGGCGGCGGCAATAATAGGCGGGTTCGCGGTATCGGTCTCGATTGTGGGATATGCAGGCATTGTCCTGGCCATCGCCGCGACCTGGGGCATCTGGTTTCTGGTGCGTTCACGGCGGCCGGTCGGACGGCGGATTTCGTGGCGGCTTGTGGCGGCCGGAGGCTTGGCCGGTTTGTTGCTGGCGATCGCGGTTCCCTATGTTTCGGACTCCAGCCTCGCCGACAAGCTTTCCACCATCAGCCTCATCTACGATAATCCGGCCAGCGCCGACGGCGGGGATTCCCCGCTGTCCGACACGATAAGCCTCGCCGGCAATGCCTCCACCAATGCGTCGGCTTTGACGCTGGCGGTCAATACCAACGTCATGCTTGCCAACCTGCGCGCCCGCCCCATCCTGGGCGCGGGCATCGGCGCGCACCCCGCGGCTTATGACGACAACGTGCCGGACTATGCGAGATTGGTCGAAAATCTGGTCGGAATGAACAAGGACGATGCGGCGTCGCTGGCGATCCGTCTGCTTTCCGAGACCGGTTTGGCGGGCACCTTCATTTTCATTTCCGGCACGCTCTGGGTCGGCTGGATCGGGTTTCGGGCGACGCGCCAAGCCATGCGGCATGGCGGAAAGGACACGGTCGCGCCCGTCATGGCGGCCCTCACCGGTTCCTGGCTCGCGGTCCTGTTGTTGCATTTGATGCGTTTTGGCGTCTATTACGGGCCGGTATTCTGGGCGTCCTTGGGACTGGTGATCATCATGGCGGACCGTATCGCCGCGGCGGTGACCCTCGGTCAGGCCCCGTCCGTTCCAAGGCGCGCCGCCCCTTTGCCGGCTTAGGACTCATGGCTCAAAGCAAGTTTCCATTGTTGGGTGACGCCCCCGATCGTTCCTGGGAACGGCATGGCCGCAGCCAGGCCTATTATGGCGTGCTTTCCAGCGACAAATTTCGCACCGAGAATCTCAACGAAGCGCTGATCGACGAATTCATGCAGTCCGGTAGCGGGCATTTGGAAGAAGTCTTGTCCTTTGCCGAGGCCGGTTTCGGCCCGGTTGCCCGCAACAAGGCGCTGGATTTCGGTTGCGGGGTCGGGCGGGTGTTGTTGCCGCTGGCCCGGCAATTCTCCCAGGCGTCCGGGATCGATATCTCCGCCAGCATGTTGGTGGAGACCAGGCGGAATGCCGAGCAAGCGGGATTTCACAATATCGCCCTGGTGCACCGGGTGGAGGAGCTGGACGCAACCGGGCCGGGGTTCGATTTCATTCATTCGGTCATCGTCTTCCAGCATATACCGGTCGCCCAGGGCGAAAAGATCATAGCGGCGCTGTTGCGGCGCCTGGCGCCGGGTGGCGTCGCCGCATTGCATATCAATCTGCGAACCCATCAATCCCGGTGGCGGCGGTCGGGCAGCGCTTTGCGCAAGCACATTGCTCCGCTCAATATCCTTGCCAACTGGATCAATCATCGCCCCTGGAACGAACCCATGATGCAGATGAATGAGTACAGCTTGGACCGGATTTTTGAACTGGCGGCCGGCATGGGCTTTACGCGCATATTGGTCCAGCCCGGTGGCGACGCCAAAGCGAGCCAGGCCTTCGTCTTTGTCCGGAAGGACTGATGTCCGCCCGCGTCAGCATCGTCACGGTTTGCTACAACGCCTCTCATACGTTGGAACGCACGATCCAGGCGGTTCTGGCGCAGACCTGGCCCGATCTGGAATATATCGTGATCGACGGGGGATCGTCGGACGGTTCGGTCGATATCATCCGAAAATATCAGGACCGTATTGCATTCTGGATCAGCGAAAAGGACGGCGGCATCTCCGATGCCTTCAATAAGGGGATACGCCGCGCCACAGGCAAGTATATCGGCTTCGTCAATGCCGATGATTGGCCAGAGCCGGGGAATGTGGTCTTGGCGGTCGAGCGGCTCGAGGACCGCCGGGAGGCCGCCTTCGTTTATGGCGATCTGACGGTTCACCGGCATGGCGTGCCCGCTTACCGCTATCTCGGCGCGGCGGACTATATCGACGGTTTCGGTCTTTCCATGGGCAAGCTCAATCATCCCACCATGATCTGCCGGCGGGACTTGTTCGATTCCGTGGGATTTTTCGATACCCGGTACCGCATCGCCATGGATTTCGACTGGTTGTTGCGCTTGCATCGCGCCGGGCTTCGCGGCCTTTATGAACCGCGTATCCAAGGTCACATGGAGACCGGCGGGGTCAGCGTGCGGCTGATGCTGGAAGCCCTGCGCGAGACGCGCGACGCGGCGCTGGCGGCGGGCCAGCCGCCCCGCCGTGTTTGGCTTCATTTCTGGACGGCCCGGCTGAAGGCGAGGCTGCGCCTATTTGGCGAAACCGCCATCTCTCACGCGCTGGTGGAACGAATGAGGCGGCATCTGCTGGGATCGGTGACGCGGGCTTGAAGGCGATCGGGGCTTTCTCCCGCACCGTCCGCATGCCGGCCTAATGGATCGGCAGGGGGGATTGGCCTCGCAGCAATTCTCCCTCGCTGGTGTTGCGCGTTACTTCGTAAAGGATGGCGTCACCGATCAGGGTCTGGCCGCCGTCGCGCTGAACCGGCCGCAGATCCATGGCGAGCTGGCTCTGCGTCTCAATCGGCGCCACCCAGCCCAGCGGGATACGGATGATGATGCCTTTGTCGAAACTGCCCTCGCCGAATTGCGCGGCGGAGATGTTGGTCTTGGTGACAAAAGCGCCGATTTCGACGCCGGTTGAGAAGCGCCGCGTCACTTGGAAAGTTATGCCCCTGTCGCCGGCAAGATATTGTCCCGCCCGCACCAGGAAATTCAAGTCGTACCAGGGAGAGTCGTAATAAAGCGACACATGGCCGGTGGTCTGGCGATAGTGCTGCAGCCCGAACAGCCGGTCGAAATCGCGCTGCCAAACCTGGAATACATCGGCGCCCAGCGCCCAGCGTGCGCCTTCCGGCCGCCAGAGGACTTCGCCGCCCCCGCCGGCGAACATGCCTTCCAAATATCCCGCTCGCATTGAAGCGTAAACCGTCGGCGAGACGCGAAACATATAGTTGAGCGACAGGTTGCCGATGCCCGTCTTGCCTTGGGTGAAGTATTTCAAGAAATCGCTGCGAACATGGGGCAAGGAGCTGTTGCTCGGACGGCTGGTGTCGAAATTGTCGTAGAGGTTGACCTCCAGCGAACCGGAGAGCGACAGTCCGCGCGCTAGCTCGACGCCGCCATAGGCCGCGCCCAGAAATTGCACGCCGAAGGGCTGATTGGGATCGAACAAGGCCTGGCGGAATTGCGGGTAGAGGCCCCAGCTGAATCGCGGGTAAATGTCGCGCGCGGTCATGGCAAGGACGGGCTGATTCATGGCCGGCGGCCGTATGCTCACCGAATGATCGAAGATATTTCCGTTTTCCTGCAGGTAGCTGCGCTCGACGGGGCTGCGCAGAATGTCGAACTCCTGCACGGACATTCCGTTTTGAACGGCGATCAGCCGGAATCTTTCCACTTCAGGCGGAGCTTGCGCGCTCAAAATGCGCGTCATGCGGTCCAACGCGTCGGTTTCCGAGAAAAAGTGATAATTGCTGTAATAGACGAGCAGTTCGCCGCCCTGCAGCGACAAAGCCTCAACCCGCAAATTCTGCCCGGTGATCGCCTTGCGGATGGCGCCCTCGATCTGCGAGCGGTTTTGGCTCACCGTAACGGCCGAGGCGTCGATGGTTTGAACCTGCACCGCCGGCGTCGCCATGGTTTCGAGACTTGTGCCGGTCAAAAACGCGGCGCTGACGGGGGTGGTTTCCATGCCGCGCGATACCCGGCAGCCGACGCTGCGGCGTTCACCGGAATCGTGCAATCGCACGCGCGTGATATTGGCGCCTTGCAACAGCCGCGCGGCGGACTCGCAGCGCGCACTGGAAACTGTGCCCGAAACGGTGAGATCGAGCGTGCCCTGATTGACTTGAATGTCCGTATAATCGCCACCCTCACGCCAGAGCGCGTCGACCAGGCCGTTGCGCTCGATATTGCGGCTTTCAAACAATCTTGCTGTTTGCGCCTTGCGCGGATCGCGCGCTCCAAGCAATGCCGCAAGCGATAGTTGCCTCTGTTCGTCGGTGCGGACGGTTAGTGGCGGCGGCGGCGGTTCGGCTTTTTGCGGATATTGAGGCCGGGTTGGATCCAGCCGCAATGCAAAACCGCCCCCGATGGTCGTGCCGTAAAGCCAATACAGGCTGGCCTGCGTCTGGCTGGAAAAATCGTAGGTGGCGCCGTAATTCACTTGGCTGCGGGGCGAGAAGCTTCCGAAGGATTTTTCCTGTGCATAGGTGTCGCTGTCATATTCGACGGAAAGCGCGAGGCCATCGAGAGGGGTGTGCCATACTGCCCCACCGAACAGCCCGACCTTGGGACCGCGAAAAAACGCCTTGAAGTCCGCTTGCCCCGCCTGGCCGAAAAAAGACACGCGATTCGCAAACGACGGAAAGACAACGGAGAGCGGATTTTTAAATAGGTTGGTTTCGGCGCGCCGTCCCCAGCCGATCCCCAGGCTGGTATCGACGTCGCCGAAGCGTTTGGACGCGACGAGATACTCTCCGGTATAGACCCCGGTGCCGACGATATCTTCGATGCCGACCGCCACCGCCGGCATAAGGGTGGTTTCGTCCCACAACCTGGCCTTAAACCCGAAGGCGCGGTCGTAATAAACGGGGTAACCGGGATAGAAATTCTGCAGCCCCGAATAGCGGAAGCTGCCTTCCAGCCAGGGCAGGATTTGAAAGCCCAAATTGTAATGCTGGTTGTTCTTCATGAAACTGGCGCCCACCGACAGCTCGCCGTCGGGCGCCATGCGCGCGCTGGGGGCTCCGATCAACCCGCGGCTGCCGAACATGTTGGTGGGGCCGGTGTCATCCTGCGCAAGGGCGGGGGTGGCCAAGAATAGGGCCGCGCAGACCGAGCGGCAGGCGAGCCCCGCTTTGCGGCCGACGCGCCGGGCGCCGGCTTTATAGCCGGGTAACAGAGCCCGTCCCTTCACTTCGCCAGACCTTCGTCTCGTATCCCAGGATTCCCTTGCCTTTCACCTAAGCAATTGCAAGGAAAATCTTTTTCCTTCTCCCTCGCGATGGCACTATGCTAGACCAGCGCCTTGTCGAACCTGGGACCGTTCTGAGTGTCACACCGGAAAAATGCCAGTGGCAAGTGCCGCGGCTTGGCCGCCGCCGGTTTTTTATTCCCCTTTGTCCTGGCGATCGCCGGGATGCTCGTGACCTCACATGCCGGTCTGGCTCAGATTGTCCCCACCGATCCGCTGGCGATCCTGCAAATGCAGCGCGGCGTGGGCGCCGGGGGGCTAATGGGCAATGGCGTGGTGGATACCACCTCCCAACTGCCGACATCGCAGCTTTTGCAGCCGCAATCGCTGATGCCGGCGCGCTTGCCGCCCTCGCGCCTGGAGCAAATCCTGTCGGCGCGGGCCGGCGTGAGGCTGACGCAGTTCGCTTATGAGCAGCTTGGCGTGGGACGTTCGGTGATCGTGCCGGAGACCGGAGCGGTTCAGGACGACTATATCATGGGCGCGGGCGATGAAGTCGTGGTGTCGCTTCGCGGTCAAGAGAACAGCGATTTTCGCACCAGCGTCGATCGCGCCGGGCGCGTGGTGTTGCCGCGTCTGCCTCCGATTTCCGCTGCCGGGCGCACCTTCGGCAGTTTCCGCCAAGACCTGGATGCGGCCGTTCACCGGGCCTATGTCGCATCCACCGCATCGACCTCCATCGGCAGGGTGCGCCAGATCAGCGTGTTGGTTTCGGGCGAAGTGAACAATCCCGGCGCCCGGCTTGTGACGGGCCTGTCTTCGGTGGTGGATGCATTGCTGCTGTCCGGCGGCGCCAAGAAAAGCGGCTCTTTGCGGAATATCCGCATCCAGCGGACCGGAAGCGACCGTGTCGTGGACCTCTACAGCGTCCTGACGGGGACAGGCGCCGTCAGCAATATGCGTTTGGCCGACGGCGACCGAATTATCGTACCTCCGCTTGGGCCCACGGTGGCGATTGCCGGTCTGGTGCGCCGGCCCGGAATTTACGAGCTTCCTGCGCGCGCCCGCACCGTGACTGCCCGCAACCTTCTGTCCCTGGCCGGCGGGCAGGAAGTGCGCGGCCAATACCGCCTGACGGTTCAACGCATCGAAATGGATGGTCGCCTCAATCTTGTTCCGCTGCGTGGCGACAATGATGTGATCCGGGATAGTGAAATTCTGCGCGTCGAACTGGGCGCCGATCTTGCGACATCCCAGGCAACCTTGTCCGGCGGCGTGGGCTTGGCGGGTCAGTTCGCCGTTTCCTCCTCCGCCAAACTGTCCGATGTGATACGGGCGCCCGGCGCCTTGGGACAGACGCCCTACACCTTGTTCGGCGTCATCGTGCGTAAGGATCCCCGCACGCTTTTAAGGAGTCTGGCGGCCTTCACGCCTGTTGCGGTGCTGAGTGGGACCGAGGACATGCAGCTGCAAAGCGACGACGTTATACGTCCCATCACGGTCAATGAATCGCAACTGCTCGCCTATGTCGTCAAAACCTATCTCGATAAATTGGCTTACGATCAAAGCCGGATACGCAACCCGCTGGACACGCAGCGCGATGTCCAGCAACCGCCGGGCCCGGTCAACGCTGCCGCCCCTTCGGGGGGCGCTCCAAGGCCCATGCAAGCCAGTCTGGTTTCGCCCAGCAATCCCTTCGGTTTCCTGCCCGGACAGTTGGAGAGCTATTCCTCGGGGCAGGAAGACTTCAGCAGTGTTCCCGCCGATGTCCAGCGCGCCAATATTATTGCGCTGCTGGATGTGGCCGCACCGGGCACGCCTCTGGCGCAACAGCATGAGGCGGCCTACCAGAAGGCTCTGGCGGGCAATGCGGCGGATGCCGGTTCTGCGGTCCCAGGGCAGGTAACCCAGGGGCAGCAGGCGGCGTTGATGGCCGCCCGCAGCGCAACTTCAATGGGCGCGGGAGACGGATTCCAACCCGGGCTGGCCCAGAACGGGGCAGGCCTGAACGCGGCGGAGTTAAATGGGCAGTCTTATGCTTCGTTGGGAGCGGCGGTTCCCGCCGTCCCCCTGGCTCCAAATTATCAGGATCAGCCTGCGGCCCCGGGCTCGTTCGCCAGCAACCGGGAAGTCCAGACCTTTGGGGAACTGTCGCGCCAATTGGGCATGGACCCCCTGGTCCTGATCAATTTCCTGATCGACCATCGCGCCCGGTTGGATGGAGCGGTGCGCGGCCCCGGCCCTTATTTCGTGGGTCCCAATGTATCCCTTGCCGATTTGGTCCAGGCGGCCGGCGGCACCGTCAGCTGGGCCGACGAAAGCGGCGTCGAACTTCTCACAACCGCGGTCGACAGCCGCAATGGCCGGGCCGCCAGCCAGCGTCAGACCTTGCCGCTGCGCCAAGGCACGCTGGCCAGCTATGTCGTGCGGCCCAGGGATCAGCTGCACTTCAACAAGGTTTTCACCGACACCGGCCTGGGTTCGGTCTCGGTCCAGGGCGAAGTCCGTTTTGCCGGCAATTATCCCATAACCCGCGGCGAGCATCTGTCCGATCTGTTGATGCGGGTTGGCGGCTTGAACAGCATCGCCTATCCCGCGGGAACGGTCTTCTTGCGCAAGTCCGCGGCCCAGGTGGAAGAGCAGGGCTACAAGCGCGCCGCCAACGAAATTCAGAGTCAGCTTCTGGCCGGCATGGCGCGCATCGGCAGCGATAAGATATCCGGCGAAGGCTTTACGGCCATTCAGGCGTTCATCAACCAGCTGCGCAATCAGAAAGGACTTGGCCGCATCGCGATTTCCGCCGATCCCAGCGTGCTGGCGGCCAATCCGCAATTGGACCCGTTGCTCGAACCCGGCGATGTGATTTTCATTCCGCAACGCCCCTCGACCGTCACTGTGCTGGGCGAAGTGATGCAGCCCGGCAGCTACACCTATCAGCGCGGCATGAAAGTGGCCGACTACATCAAGCAGGCCGGCGGCTATGCCCAATATTCCGACGAAGATCTGACCTTCCTGGTCTTGCCCGACGGTTCGGCGCGCAAGATCGAGACATCCTGGCTGAATTTCGACGCCACGAATCTGCCGCCGGGCAGTTCCATTGTCGTGCCACGCGATCTGGCGCCGCTCACCGCCCGCCAGCTTTTGCTGGATGTGACGGGCATCTTCAGTTCCTTCGCGGTGACCGCGGCGTCGCTGGCGGTTCTGGCCAAGCAATAGCGCGCCGTCCTTTGGCGCCCGGCGCGTGGATGCGCGCCTAGCTTCTCCCGTAAGTATCCTCGAAGCGGACGATATCGTCCTCGCCGAGATAGGAACCGGACTGAACCTCGATCAAATGCAGCGGTTCGCTGCCGGTATTCTCCAACCGGTGCTTGTATCCCAGGGGGATATAGGTCGATTCATTTTCCTTCAGGGAAAACACCCGCTCGCCGCAGGTCACCTGCGCGACGCCCGACACCACGATCCAATGCTCGGCGCGCTTGTGGTGCATCTGAAGCGACAGTTTGGCGCCGGGATTGACCGTGATGTGTTTGACCTGAAAATTGCTGCCATTGTCGATGCTTTCATAAGCGCCCCAGGGGCGATAGACCTTGCGGTGGGTGGTATGCAGTTCCCGGCCGGATTGCTCCAGCTGCTCGACAATGCGCTTGACGTCCTGCGAAGCGCTTTTGTGGCTGACCAGCACGGCGTCCTGGGTCGCCACCACCACTACATCCTCGACGCCGACCGCCGCCACCAGCGGTCCTTCGCTGCGCAGATAGGAATTGCGCGTGCCGTGCTGCAGGACATCGCCCTTGGTCGCATTGCCCGCACCGTCGCGCATGGCGGTCGCCCACAAGGCTTCCCAGGAACCGATATCGCTCCAGCCCATTTCGACCGGAACCACGCAGGCTTTTTCGGTGCGTTCCATCACCGCATAGTCGATCGAGATCGCCTTGGCCCCGGCGAAAGCCGCATTGTCCAGGCGGAAGAAATCCATATCCTTGCCGCCCTTGGCCAGAGCTTCGCGGCATTGCGCCAGCATCTGCGGTTCCAGCCGCTCCAGCTCGGCGAGAAACACGCTTGCCTTGAACAGGAACATGCCGCTGTTCCAGCTATAGTCGCCGAAGGCGAGATAGCCGGCGGCGGTGGCGGCGTCGGGCTTTTCGACAAAGCGCGCCACCGCGAAACTGTCTGTCAGTCCTGGCAGCGGCGCGCCCCGCCGGATGTAGCCGTAACCGGTCTCCGGCGCGTCGGGTGCTATGCCGAAGGTCACCAGATAATTCTGCCGCGCCGCCGCCGCGGCGCGATCGACCGCCTGCAGGAAGGCGGTGCGGTTCCGTACGATATGGTCCGCCGGCATCAGCAGCATCAATGATTCGGGATCTTTGTCCGCCAGAATCAGGGCGGCGATCGCGGTCGCCGGCGCGGTGTTGCGTCCTACCGGTTCCAGCACGATTCCTTGCGGCGCGATGCCGGCCTGGCGCATCTGTTCGGCGATCAGGAAACGGTGCTCGGTGTTGCAGACAATCAGCGGGGACGCAAAATCGGTTCCCTTGGCGCGCAGCACGGTGTCCTGGATGAGGCTGTGCTCGCCCGCCAGCGCCAGCAACTGCTTGGGGAAAAGGCTGCGCGAAAGCGGCCAGAGCCGCGATCCGGTGCCGCCGGACAGGATGATGGGATGTATCATGGACATGGTGGGAGCTCGTGTTGCGTGGATTGTTTCTTAGCAGAATTGGCTGGCCGGAAAGGCGGTCTATCCTGACATTTTGCCAGTGCAGGAGTTGCTAATAGACAAGAATTGTTGCACCGCAGCAACATAGGGCTTTTCTTTCCTTTGGGCGGTGAACGCTTGGCGGGCCCGCGAATTGACAGGGTTGCGCAAGGGCGCGTAGAAGTGGGTTAACGCCCTTTAAAATCATAGCTTATGGAGAAACTGATGCGGACTTTCGGTGCAGCCATTTTGGCCGCCAGCTTGCTGGTGTCGAACGCATTCGCCGAAACCACGCTTCCTGCCGGCAAGCCGGCTGGCGTGAAAAAGGCGCAGGGCAACAATCCCAGCACCCTCATGATCGTCGGAGCAATTGGAATTGCCGGCTTGGGCATTGGCCTGGCCTCCAGCAGCAATGGCGGCGGTCCCACCACGGTCACCACCGCGACGGTAGCCACCGCGCCGTAACCTCTTGCGATCGATGATTTCGAATTGGGGGAGCCGAAGGGCTCTCCCATTTTTTTTGTCCCGATGAACAGGCCCGGCAAGGCCTCCGGGCGCCGTCCGCTCCGGCCTGCGCCCGTGCGGCGGACCGGGCAATGAGCGTAATTTTCTCAGCCCGGTGGACGGAATATTTCGATTTCGAGCGGCCCCGCCTTCGGATGAACATGCTGGCGTGACCGCCAGGCAAAGCCGCTATCCTTGTCCACCCAAAAACTGTCGGTGAAGGACCATTCGGGTTTTTGGCTGTTGCAGGTTTCATCGACCCGCAAGGTGGAAATGACCTGCCCCAGTATCTTGACGTTCTGCTGGCCCACCAGCTTGGCTCGGCACGAGAGGCGCACGCCATAAAGGCTCATATCCGCAAAATCTTCCAGCCGCGTGCTGGTGAAGGGTGCGCGGACGGCGGCGGCCGGAGACGGACGCCCGCCTTGGTCCCTGGCGGTCTGGTTGGAGAGATCCTGGCCAAGGCCGACGGTGCGCACAACACGGCCGTCACGGGTCACGATCACCACATGCGCCGCCGAGGTCCAGAGCAGGTCTCCGCCGCTGTCGGTGGCCAGAACCAGAATATCCTGGTTTCCGCTCCCGACCGTGTAGCCCAGGCTGGCATAGGGGATGGCGGCGGCTTGCTCGCGGGTCACCCGGATCTGGCCGAAGCTGGCCGCCCAGCTCTGCCGTATGACCTGGAAAAATTGCGAGTAACTGGTGTTACCGGAGTTGCTGGAGCTGCAGGCAGCGTTTGTCAGCGCCAAGGCGCCACAGGCGGTCAATGCGACCAGCCGGGATCGCGGGCGTTTCACACCAACGCCTTGAGAATGGCGCTGAGCTGCGGCGCGATATCGGGGCGCGACAGTCCCACCGCCAGATTGGCATGCAGGAAGCCCACCTTGTCGCCGCAATCGAAGCGGGAGCAATCCGTCTTCACCGCATGGAACGGCGTCTTGCCGATCATCTGCGCCATGGCGTCGGTGAGCTGAATCTCGTTGCCCGCGCCGCGTTCCTGTTTGTCGAGGATGCCGAAGATTTCGGGCTGAAGAATATAACGGCCTATCACACACAGGTTCGACGGCTCGGTGCCGGTGGCCGGCTTCTCCACCACGCCCTTGACCTCGGTGGCGTTGCCTCTGACCGCGCCGGGATTGACCACGCCGTAGCGCTTGACTTCGTTCTGGGGCTTTTCCTCCGCCGCAACGATGATGCCGCCGCCCACTTGATTGTAGGAGGCGATCATCTGCGACAGTGCGCCGGGCTTTCCCACCATCAAATCGTCCGGCAGCAGCACCGCGAACGGCTCGTTGCCGACAAAGTGACGGGCGCACCACACCGCATGGCCCAGGCCCAGAGGCTGTTGCTGGCGAATCATGCCGACCGATCCGGTTTTGGGCAGCATTTCGAGCAGGCTGTTCAGCTCTGTCGTCTTGTCGCGGGCTTCCAGCAGCGATTCCAGCTCATAGGCATGGTCGAAATGGTCGGCGATGACATGCTTGCCGCGCCCGGTGATGAAGACGAATTGCTCGATCCCCGCCTCGCGGGCTTCCTCCACGGCATATTGGATGACCGGCTTGTCGACCACCGGCAGCATCTCCTTGGGGATGGCTTTGGTGGCGGGCAGAAACCGGGTGCCCATGCCGGCGACGGGAAAAACGGCTTTTCGGACAGGTTTTGGGGCGGTCATGCGTTTTCCGGGGGATGGTTCTCAAACACCCTGTTTCATGACACAGGCCCGCCATTATTGTCCAGTTTCAAGCATTTGATGGGAACCATGGGCAAGCGGACGGCGGCCTGCATTTTGGCGGCTTTGGTTTTGGGCTGTTTTGCGACGGCCCAGGCTTCGCCCGCCACGCCGGCGCTGATCGCCGAAATTCTCACCGCATTGGATCGCGGCGACGCGCAAGATGCGGCCAACCTGGCAAATGTCGCCCTGCGCGAAGAGGTGAGCGCAAGCGAGCGCGCCTCGCTTCTGCTGTATCGCGGTCTGGCCCGTGAGCTGCTGGGCGAAAGCGATTCCGCCCTGGATGATTTCACCCGTGCGATACAAACAAACGCCTTGCCGCCGGACGAGAAGGAACAGACGTTTTTGCAGAGAGGATTTCTGCGCGACTCGCTGGGGCGGCTGAACGAGGCGATCGGCGATTATAGTTCCGTCATAAAATTGCAAGGCGCCAGTTCGGCCACCGCGCTCAACAACCGAGCCAATATTTACCGGCGGCAGAACCGTCTCGAGGATGCGGAACGGGATTATATGGCGGCGCTGTCCGCAGGCGGCGGCAAGCAGCAGTATATTTATTACGGCTTGGGACAGATCGCCGAGGCGCGGCGCGATGTCAGGGCGGCGCGTGATTTTTACGTCAAGGCGGCGGTTGCCGATCCCAATTATGCCGCCGCCGCGGAGCGCTTGACCGCGCTGGGCGCGCCGCCCGCCGGTGTGGTCTTGGCACCGGAAGAGGAAATTGTTCTGCGCGCGCCGCCCGGCGCGGATGCCCGGGCTTCGCCTCGGCCCCCGAAAGTTTCGACGAATGTTTCGTCGCCGCACGCGATGCCGAAAGCACAACTGCGCCCGGCGCTGGATCAGCCCGGCGGCGCATCCTTCCGTTCCAGTACCAACCAGATTCAATTGGGCGCTTGGCGCAGCGAGGCCGAAGCGCAAGCCGCCTGGGAGCACGCCAAAGCCTCGGCAGGCACCGCGCTCGATGGCTTCAGTCCGCAAATCCTGGCAGCGGATGTGCCGGGCAAGGGACGTTACTATCGCCTGAGGGTCACTTTGGAGGCGGGCAAAAACGGCAACAGCTTTTGTGCCAGCCTGACAGCCAAGGAAATCGCTTGCCTTCCCCTACCGGGCTGACAATCCCTCAAATTCCCGCAAAAAATCGCCTTGTTCGCATTTGCGGAATCAGTAATGTCCCTTGAGGCGGGGGCCGTTACGGAGTCGCATGTCTATCCGGAATTTGTGCTGGGCCTTCGCCCTGATGCTTTGGGCCGGCTCGCCCGGCTTTGCATCGCCTTGGGCGGAAGTCGGCGACAATCAGCTCCGCGCCGACATCGAATTGTTGCAAGCGACGGGAGTCGTGCGTGATGTCACGATCCAATGGCCGCTGCCGTGGCAATCCCTGCTTCAAGATTTATCCCGCACCAATTTGGCGGTCCAGCCCGCCGGCGTGCAGGCGGCCGTGCGCCGCGTCCTCGCACAGGCTCAAGGCGCCACGGCGGCGGGCGTATCGGCCAGTGCGAGTGTGGACGTCACCAACACTCCCAGCCTGGTCTATGCTTTCGACGGCATGGGGAGGGGGGAAGGCCAGGTCCAGCTCATGCTGGAAGGCACCAGCGGCCCCTATTCCGGGCGCATCGCGCTCGGCGGCATCACCCAGAATTTCGGCGCACAACCCAACAAGATCATGCCGGACGGCACCTATCTTTCCGCCCGCCTGGGTGGCGTGCGGCTCTATGCCGGTTATCTCGATCACTGGTGGGGGCCTGGCCAATTCACCGCGCTGCAGCTTTCCAACAATGCCCGCCCCATGCCGCAGATCGGGATCTCACGCTCCGGCACGCAGGCCTCAAGCTGGCCCATTCTGCGCTGGCTTGGACCGTGGCAGGCGGAATTCTTTCTGGGCACTTTTGACGGCCCGCAGATTCAGTCCAATGTTTTTTACAATGCCGCGCATGTGACGATTAATCCCCTGCCGGGTCTGGAGATCGGCTTCGCCAAGACCGAGCAATTTTGCGGAAAAGGCCATCCCTGTTCGCCGCTGCGCGATTATTTCACCAATGCCGATCTGGCCAATCACCCGGACAACGTCAATGGCGAGGGATCGCTGGAAATCAAATACAGCAATGTTCTGGGGCATGTGCCCTTTCAAGCCTATGTGCAGATCATGAATGAGGACTATTCCTGGTTCAGCCGCTCCGGCAGCAGCCACCTGTTCGGGGGCAGCGTTTTTCTGCCGACGCAAGGCAGTCCCGTGAAAGTGACGGTGGAGTATGCCAACAGTATTGCGACCAAGACCCTTTTCAGTTTTGGCACGCATGTCTACGGATTTTCCTACAATAACGGCCAGTATCCGGACGGCATGCATTATCGCGGGCGCACTTTGGGCTTCAGCTTGGACTCCGATTCAACCTTGGCATCCTTGCAGGGAAATTGGAGCGATGAGGCCGGACGTTTCTACCAACTTTCCCTCCATCACGCCACGATCGCAAACAGCAAGACGCCGACGGGCTATAACGGACTGAGCCGGACGCCGGTGATCGTGAACATGGCGGAGGCGCGGGTGTCCTTGCCGCTCGCGTTCAACAGGCGCACCTTCCATCTCGATTTGGCAGGCCGCCTGCAGGACGATCAGCCCCGTCCGCACCGGGGCTTTGCCGCCGCCGTGGAAGTGTCGCTGCGCGCGCCGCTGTAAGAAATCAAAGGGCGCTGACCGGCACCGGCGAGAGCGCCGCCGCGCCCGGATGGGGCAGGCCGGTACCGGTGACGATCAGATGGGCCGGGTCGCTGGAATGGTCCGGCGGCGCCAGGACGCGGCGCTCGAACAAGGCGGCGCTGATACCGGCCGTCCCGCCGAAGCCCAGCCGGTCAACCAGCGCCTTGAGTGACAGTTTCTCGGCAATGGGCATCGGCGCCCACCACCGGCCATCCTCAGCCGGAAACTGCACCAGCCGTAGCCTGAAACTCCCTGTGATAATGTTTGATCGGCGTCATAGATGTAAATCGCGGCTTCGCCGCAATCCAGTCTTGTTATAGGCGGAGACGGGCACCATAAGACCTGTCATGCGCGCATTTGACAGTTTCGACGCCAAGGCTTTCGAGCCCGCTATCGGCTGGGCGCGAAAGCATGAGCGCAAGATTTCGGCCTTGTCGCTGGCCGGCGGGTTTGCCTTCGACAGCTGGGCTTTCGGCAGCATCGACCATGCCATGACGCAAGCGGTCTTCATCATCTATCTGCTGGTGGCGGGCATGACCATCGCGGTCCTGCATGTGCTGGAATCCCGTCCCGACGGCAGAAAGCCTTCCGACAAGACCCGCACCATCCTGGTTGCGATCACCCAGTTTGCCCTGGGCTGTCTGTTGTCGGGTTTCTGCGTCTTCTATATCCGCAGCGCGTCGGTCACCTCGTCCTGGCCGTTCCTGCTGGCGATGGCGGCGATTTTCATCGCCAATGAGTATATGCGCCGCTATCACGCGCGGTTGGTCTTTTCCGCCTTGCTGTTCTTTTTCTCCCTCTACTCCTACGCCATCCTGCTGGTGCCGCTGGTGATGAACCGCATCGGCCGGGTTCCCTTTCTGATCAGCGGCGCCGTCGCGGTGGCGATCTTCTTCTTCTTCATGCAGGCGCTGGCCCGGCTGGGGCATGAGCGCTATCGCGGCGCGCGCCGGCAGGTCTTTGCAGGCATGGTGTTGATCACCATCTTCCTCAATGTCGCGTATTTCCTGCGTGTGCTGCCGCCCTTGCCGCTGGTTCTCACCGATGCCGGCATCTATCACCAGGTCAAGCGCGTGGGCGCGGACTTCCAGGCGGCGGAGGAGGACGAGCCGCCGGAATGGCAGGCGCTGTTCGGCACCCATGCCATCATGCATATCCAGAGGGGCGCCCGGCTCTATCTCTACAGCGCGGTCTTTGCCCCCCACGGTTTGAATACCCGCATCGTGCATGACTGGCAGTGGCTGCAGCCGGGCCGGGGATGGGTGACACAACAACGCATCTCGGTGCCGATCCAGGGCGGGCGGGAGGACGGCTTCCGCTATTTCACCTTCAAGACGGCGCCCAGGCCCGGGCAGTGGCAGGTCAATATCCAGACCTTCGACGGGCGGGCGGTAGGCCGGGTGCGCTTTGCCGTCGAGGAACAGGCGGTGCCGCCTGCCACAACTGTCAAACTTCTAAAGTAGCCGTAGGAGGAGGCCGCGCTTGCATCTGGCGCGGCTAGCGACTATTTCACAGCCCTGAACTGGGATACCAAAAATTGTCCACCAATAAAACTGTTATATCGCATCTGCGGCGGCTGGAAGCCGAGAGCATCCACATCATGCGCGAGGTGGCGGCCGAGTTCGCCAACCCGGTGATGCTCTATTCGGTGGGCAAGGATTCCGCCGTCATGCTGCATCTGGCGATGAAGGCCTTTTATCCCTCCAAGCCGCCCTTTCCCCTGATGCATGTCAACACGACCTGGAAATTCCAGGAGATGATCAAGTTTCGCGACGAGACGGTCAAAAGGCTGGGGCTGAATTTCATCGAGTACGTCAACCAGGACGGCATAAAGCGCGGCATCAATCCCTTCGATTCCGGCTCGTCCCTGCACACCCAGGTGATGAAGACCGAGGCGCTGAAGCAGGCGCTGGACAAGTATGGTTTCGACGCCGCTTTCGGCGGGGCGCGCCGCGACGAGGAAAAATCCCGCGCCAAGGAGCGCATCTTTTCCTTCCGCACCGCCACCCATGCCTGGGATCCCAAGAACCAGCGCCCGGAGCTTTGGCGCGTCTACAACACCCGTATCGCCAAGGGCGAAAGCATTCGCGTCTTCCCGCTCTCCAACTGGACCGAGCTGGATATCTGGCAATATATCCTGGCCGAGAATATTCCCATCGTGCCGCTTTATTTTGCGCGCGAGCGCCCGGTGGTCGAGCGCGCCGGCACGCTGATCATGAAGGATGACGACCGCATGAAACTTCTGCCCGGCGAAACGGTGCAGGAGAAGATGGTCCGCTTCCGCACGCTTGGTTGCTATCCCCTGACCGGCGCCATCGAGAGTGACGCCGACACGCTGGAAGGTATCGTCACCGAGATGTTCACCGCCCGCACGTCCGAGCGCCAGGGACGGCTGATCGACAGCGACGAAAAGGCCTCAATGGAGAAGAAGAAGAAAGAAGGGTATTTCTAGTGGTCCGTGAGCACCAGCGAACGGACGCCCCGCCCTCGCGCGCGTTCGTACAAACAATAAATTTCGGTGCTATACCATGAGCGCGCGCACTTTGGCGGGGCAGGAAGCCCCGACTTCCGAACTTCAAGATTTTCTCGCCGCCCAGGAAAAGAAGAGCCTGCTGCGGTTCCTGACCTGCGGCAGCGTCGATGACGGCAAGTCCACCCTGATCGGGCGCTTGCTGTACGACACCAAATTGCTGTTCGAGGACACGCTGGCCAGCCTGGAAAAAGACTCCAAGAAATTCGGCACCACCGGCGAGGATATCGACTTTGCGCTGCTGGTGGACGGTTTGGAGGCCGAGCGCGAACAGGGCATCACCATCGATGTCGCCTATCGCTTTTTCGCCACCGACAAACGCAAATTCATCGTCGCCGACACACCGGGTCATGAACAATATACCCGCAACATGGCGACCGGCGCGTCCAATTCCGATCTCGCTGTCATCCTGATCGACGCGCGCAAGGGTGTTCTGACCCAGACGCGGCGCCACGCCTATATCGCCTCGCTGCTGGGCATCCGCCATATCGTGCTGGCGGTCAACAAGATCGACCTGATGGATTATTCGCAAGCGGTCTTCGACAAGATCGTTTCGGACTTCCATGTCTTTTCGGCGCGGCTGAATTTCGTCAGCCAGGTGGCGATCCCGATCTCGGCGCGGTTCGGCGTCAATGTGATCGAGAAATCGAAGGAGACCCCCTGGTACACCGGCCCCGCGCTGCTGTCCCATCTGGAAGTGGTGGATGTGGACACCGCCCTGGCCGACAAGCCCTTTCGCCTGCCGGTGCAATGGGTCAATCGCCCGGATCTGGATTTTCGCGGTTTCTCCGGCACCATCGCCGGCGGGCGGATCAAGCCGGGCGAAGTGGTCGCTGTGGCAAAATCGGGCAAGACCAGCAAGGTCACCCGCATCGTCACCATGGACGGCGATCGCGCCGAAGCGGTGGCGGGCGATGCCGTCACCCTGACCCTGGCCGATGAAGTCGACATCTCGCGCGGCGATGTCCTGGCCGATCCGCAGGCGCGGCCCATTGTTTCCGACCAGTTCGCGGCGCATTTGCTGTGGATGGCGGATGAAGAGTTGCTGCCGGGCCGGCAATATCTGCTCAAGCTGGGCACCGCCACCGTGCCCGCGCAAGTCAGCGCCCTCAAGCACAAGGTCGACGTCAACAGCTTGGATCATCACGCCGCCGCGACCTTGGCGTTGAACGAAGTCGGCTATGTGAATTTCGCGCTGACTCAGCCTTTGGCTTTCGATGCCTATCGCGACAATCGCGATACCGGCGGCTTCATCCTGATCGACCGTTTCACCAATGCCACGGTCGGCGCCGGCATGATCGATTTCTCGCTGATGCGCGCCACCAATGTCCATTGGCAGGCGCTGGACGTCGACAAGGCGGCGCGCGCGCGGCTGAAGGGGCAAAAGCCGGTGGTGCTTTGGTTCACCGGCCTTTCCGGCTCGGGCAAATCCACCATCGCCAATCTGGTGGAAAAGGCGCTGGCCGCCGAAGGCAAGCACACCTACCTGCTGGACGGCGACAATGTCCGTCACGGCCTCAACAAGGATCTTGGCTTTACCGACGCCGACCGGGTGGAAAATATCCGCCGCGTCGGCGAAGCGGCCAAGCTGTTTGTCGATGCCGGCTTGATCGTACTGACCGCCTTCATTTCGCCGTTCCGCTCGGAACGCCGCATGGCGCGCGAACTGGTGGGCGAGGGCGAATTCCTGGAAGTGTTCGTCGATACCCCGATCGAGGTCTGCATGCAGCGCGATCCCAAGGGTCTCTACGAAAAGGCCAAGGCGGGGAAGATCAAGAATTTCACCGGAATCGACAGCCCCTATGAGGCGCCGGAGCGGGCCGAATTGGTCATCCACACGGTGGAAGCCTCGCCCGAGGCCCAGGCCCAGGCGATTGTGAAGCATCTGCGGGACAAGGGTTATTTGGGTTAGGGGACAGGTTCCTGCTGCCCCTTTTATCCCCCGGCCTTAGGCTTTATACGGGCACCCTCGAAAAACCCGGAACCGCCCCATGAAGACCGTCGCGAATTTCGACCGTATCGGCGAAGAAAACGCCTTCGC
>CBHTTW010000006.1:0-24211 GCA_966096025.1 uncultured Alphaproteobacteria bacterium
CCGGGCCGCTTGGCGATGCCGTGGCTGATATAGCTCACCGCATCCAGCCGGTTCATATTCTGCTCTTGCAGGAAATAGACGGCATGGCTTTCGCGCTCGGTGAACAGGGCCACCAGCACATTGGCGCCGGTGACCTCGTCGCGCCCGGAATTCTGCACATGCAGCACGGCGCGCTGCACCACCCGCTGGAAGCCGGTGGTGGGCTTGGCTTCCTCGGATTCGTCCATCACCAGGGTGGAGAGGTCCTCGTCGATATATTTCTGCACCGACTTGCGCAGCACATCCATGTCGACATTGCAGGCCTTCATCACCTGGCTGGCATCGGCATCGTCCAGCAAAGCCAGCAGCAGATGTTCGAGGGTGGCATATTCGTGATGACGGTCGCTGGCCAGCTTGATGGCATGATGCAGCGCTTGCTCCAGGCCCCGGGATAGACTTGGCATGCTGCGCTACTCCTTCTCCATCGTGCACTGTAAAGGATGTTGATGGCGGCGTGAGAATTCAATGACCTGGGCGACCTTGGTTTCCGCGACCTCGAAAGTGTAGACACCGCAAATGCCCACGCCGTGGCGATGGACATGCAGCATGACGTCCACCGCCTCCTCGCGGTTCTTGCCGAAGATCTTTTCCAGGATATGGACGACGAACTCCATCGGGGTGTAGTCGTCGTTGAGCAGCAGGACCTTGTAGAGGCTGGGCTTCTTGGTCTTGGGGCGTGTTTTGGTGACGATGCCGGTTCCGGTATTGCCGGAACCGTTCTTGCCGTCGTCGTTATTGCCGCCCGAATCCTTCATGCGAAGAGTCTGCTTGGTTTCGCGCCTTTATCCTAGCGCGGATTGGCATTCTGCCTAGTGGGATACTCCTATCTGGTTACCACGCCTCACAAATTCAACTCCGGCCCGCCTTCCCCTCGTGCGCGTCAGCGCACAGGAGGGGGAGGAGGCTGAAGCAACGCCGCGGGCCCAGGCGCAAGCCGAGCACCGCGGCAAAGTTGCGAAAGCCGGAGGGGGTAAAAAAACAAAGGGCCCCCGCGTTTCCGTGGGAGCCCTTCGCAATGCGAAATGTGAAAAAACTTAGGCGGTACGGACCGACTGCACGGTGTCCAGCCAGGCCTGCACGCGGCCCTTGAAGGGCGCGTAGGTTTCCTTGGTGGCGGCAGTGGCAAGTTCGCTGATCTTGCTGAGTTCGGCGACATAGGCCTCAAACGCCGACTTGGCGAAATCGGTCTGGAACTCGAACGCTTCATGCACCGACTTGGAGCCCAGCACGGCCTTGGTGGCGGCGACGGTGTCTTCAATCGACTGCTTGGAATAGGAATAGATTTCGCTGTTGATGCTTTCGATGCCCTTGCCGGCGACAGTGGCCGACTTGGTGAAGGCGTCGGCAGTTTCCTTGCCGAAGCCGACATAGGCGTCATAACCCTTAAGAGCCTTTTCCAGGCCGGTCTTCAGCGCCGCGGCGCCATTTTCCAGAACGGTCTCAGCCGAGGCAGTCGCCTTTTCACCGGCAGTCTTTGCTTTGGTCATGTCATGTCCTCTCTGTGAGTTAGGGCACGACCGGTTTTCCGGTGGCCTGTTGCAGTGCAACATGACTTATATGAGGCACCCCATAACGTCAGTCAAGAGTTAATTGTGCGGCGCACCATATTTTTTGCATCGCCGTTGGGGAACTCTGGAAACCTTGGTTAAGCATTCTTAAACGCCCGTAAAGTATAGTGGATTCTTGATTTTTCCTTGCACAGCCTGTCGCAATTTGGTCTTTTGGGCGTCACAGGGGTGGTTCGGCTTTGGGGATAGCGTTGGTTTTTCGGTTTCGGCCTCTTTTCCTGGTTGGGCTTGCCTTGGCCTTGCTGTTTGCGGCCGTGGCTGACCCTGCCCAGGCCGCCCGCCGCAAACGCGCCGTGGTGCGCATGCCCGCCAGCCCGACCGACCCGGCCAAGGATGCCGCCCTGATCGTGGATGGGGCCACCGGCAAGGTGCTCTATGCCCGTAATGAAACGGCACAGCGTCATCCCGCCTCCCTGACCAAGATGATGACCCTGTATCTGCTGTTCGACGCCCTGAAGGCGGGCAAGGTCACGATGGAGACCCAGCTGCCCATCAGCCGGCATGCGGTCATCCAGAAGCCCACCAAACTCAATCTGCGGGTCGGCCAGACCATTTCCGTGGACACCGCCATCCGTGCCATCGTCATCCGCAGCGCCAACGACGTGGCGGTGGTGGTCGCCGAAGCCCTGGGCGGCACCGAATCGCATTTCTCCGAAATGATGACCGCGCGCGCCCGTCAGCTGGGCATGCGGGAGACCAATTTCCACAATGCCTCGGGCCTGCCCGATCCCTTGCAGATTTCGACCGCCGCCGACCTGGCGGTCCTGGGCCGCCATCTGGCCTATGACTATCCGCAATATTTCCCCTATTTCGACTTGGCGGGCTTCAACTACAAGGGCGCCTGGTATCCCACCCATAACAATCTGATCGGACGTTATGACGGCGCCGACGGCATCAAGACGGGTTACACCGGCGCATCCGGCTTCAACCTGGTCAGCTCGGTCACCCGCGGCACCACCCATCTGATCGCGGTGGTGATGGGCGGACGCACCGCGGTGCGCCGCGACCTGGAAATGGTGCGGCTGCTGGATCAGACCTTCGCCCAGATCTCGGCCAATCCCACTCTGGTGGCGCGCGCCAGCGTGCCGTGGCAGCAAGTGGCGCAAAGCGCGCCCGCCCCCGCCATCGCCGGCTTCAGCCTGCCCCAGGTTGCCACCAGCCAGTTCGCGGCGCTGTCGCCGATACCGGCGACGGTGCAAAGCGAAGACGAAGACGCCGCCGAATCCATCCGCGCGCCGGACGAGAATGTCACGCTCATTCATGCCGAAGGCGCAGCCATGGCCGCCGTTCCTGCTGCCGTCCGCCCGGACAAGCCCCCCTCAGCGAAGCCGGTCAGGACCGCCGCCAACGCTCCTCGGCCGCAGATGCGCCCCTCCCTGCGCGACGATGCGAGCGAGAACGAGCCCGCCATGCCGGGACGCAACTGGACCATCCAGATCGGCGCCTATGCCGACAAGGCGCTGGCGCTGGCCCAGCTCAGAACCTATGCCGGCAAGGCGCAGGACATCTTGGCCAGGGCCTCCCAGATCGTCGCGCCCATGCAGTCCAACAATGGCCATGTCATCTATCGCGCCCGTTTCGGCCTGTTCGCGGAACAGGAAGCCCGTGACGTCTGCAATCTTCTGACCCAGCGCGGCCAGACCTGCTTCGCGGCAGCACAAACTCGCTAATGACCAAAATCATCGCCACGGTGGCGGAGCTGCGCAGTGCGCTGGCAGGTCCGCGCCGCAGCGGCCTCCGCATCGGCATGGTGCCGACCATGGGCGCGCTGCATGACGGACATCTTTCGCTGGTGGCCGAAGCCAAAAAGCACAGCGATCTGGTGGTGGTGAGCATCTTCGTCAACCCCACCCAATTCGCTCCCACCGAGGATTTCGACGCCTATCCCCGCACCCTGGACAGGGATGTGGAAAGACTGGGGGGGACTGCGGACATCGTCTTTGCCCCCAGCGCACGGGAAATCTATCCGGATGGCTATGCCACCAGCATTTCGGTTTCAGGTCCCAGCAGCGGACTGGAAACGGATTTCCGCCCGCACTTCTTTGCCGGTGTGGCCACGGTGGTGGCCAAGCTGTTGATCGCGTCCTCGCCCGATGTCGCGGTGTTCGGAGAAAAGGATTATCAGCAACTGCTGGTGGTCAAGCGCCTGGTGCGCGACCTGGCCCTGCCCGTCGCCATCATCGGCGCGCCGACCCTGCGCGAAAGCGACGGCCTGGCCATGTCGTCCCGCAATGCCTATCTGAGCACCGACGAACGCAAGATTGCAGGCGCCCTGAACCGCATTTTGAAAGACGCCATCGCCCAGGCGCGGACCGGGGACCTGCGCGCGGCGGAAGCCGTGGCGATCAAGGCTTTATGGGCGGCCGGTTTCAGCCATGTCGATTATGTCGCCATCCGCGACGCCGAAAGCCTGGATCACATCACCAAGCTGGATCGCCCGGCGCGCATTCTGGCGGCGGTAAAGATCGGCAAGACCAGGTTGATCGATAATTTTCCGGTTTAAAGCAGACCCAGTGCCGCCAGCTCGCGCTGCAAAGCCTCCGGCAGGCCCTTGGCGCCCTTGGTCTTGGCCAGGTCCGGCGGTGCATCTTCGGGCGACAGATAACGCCAGCCTTGAAAGGCGCGGCGCGGCCTTGCCACCACCGGCACCAGGGTCTTGTCATAGACCAGACCGCAATGGGGAATGCCGTTCTTCTTCACCTCGCGGAAGGCCAGCAGCTTCTGGCGCGCGGCGATCTGGCCCTTGATCACCCAGTAAAGCGAGCCGCCATCCAGAACTTCATCGGCGCGCTTGGGTGTCATCCGGGTGACGTGGATCAGTTCGGGCTTCTGACCCTTGGCGCGCTTTTCCTTCAGGCGCTTTTTCTGCCAGTCCGCCAGATCGGACAGGCTGTCGCAACCGACACAGAGTTTGATGATGTGGAGCGCCATGGTTACCGTCCCATAGCCGCGCCCGCCTGGAAACTCAATCCACAGCGTTAACGCGGCCTCAACCTTCGTTTCTTTTTTTAACCCTGCCTGCGGCGAAATTTCCGCAATTATCCTGGATCGCCTGGCGCGCGCACCGAATTCATTCCCCGCACATGCTTCATTTTATATCAACTCCGCGGTGGGAAGCTGAAGAAATGCGTCAGCTTCTTTACGTCAGCAGCACCGTGGATGAACCCAGCCTGGACGATCTCGACCAGGTCCTCACCGCGTCGCGCCGCAACAATGCCATGTTGGGCATCACCGGCCTTTTGCTTTTCATCGATGGCGGCTTCCTGCAGATCCTGGAAGGCGAGGAACGCGCGGTGCGCGAACTCTATACCCGCATCGCCAACGATCCGCGTCACCGCAATGCGCGGCTGATGCTGGACCGCGAAGTCCCGGTGCGCGCCTTTCCGGAATGGAGCATGGGGTTTGAGCGCCCCTGCATGGACGATCCGGAAACCGCCGGCATGTTCGGCGTCGCGCGCGAGGCGATTCACGGCCGCCTGTCGCCCGGCACCGGACGCATCGTGGCGATGATGCTGCAAACCTTCTATGCCGTGCAGCACAGCGATTTGCCGGTCAATCTGTACTACGCAGGTTAGAGCTTCCGCACCCACAGATTCCGGTACCGCACCGGATTGTTGTGCGCCTGAAGCAGGATCGGCGCATCGCCATGGGGCTTGTAGGCCGGCACGCCGCGATATTCCGTCGGACCTTTGATGGCGAAATTGCTCTGCACCAGAATGCCGTTGAGGAAGACGGTGACGCGCGCCGGTTCCGCCAAAGTGCCGTCGGCATAAAAGCGCGGCGCATAATAGACGATGTCATAGGCCTGCCAGTTGGGCGCGGGTTTCAACGCATTCACCAACGGCACCGACTGTTTGTATATGGAGCCTGCCCCGCCATTCACATAGGTGGGGTTTTCGTAATTGTCCAACACCTGCACTTCATACAGGCTCTGAAGATAGATGCCGCTATTGCCGCGATCCTGGCCCTTGCGGTCGGGCGGCAGCACCGGAACCATCCATTCCACATGCAGCTGCATATCGCCGAATTTCGCGGTGGTGCGGATATCGCCCGCCTTGGGCACATCCACCATCTCGCCATTCTCCACCGCCCAGCCCGCCGCGCCGCCCTTGGCGCTTTCCCAGCCCGTTAGATCCTTGCCATTGAACAGGATAATGGCGTCGGACGGCGGATCGCCAGGCCGTGCAGCCGGTTCCACCTTGGGCGGCACCGGCGACCAGATTTCGGTCAGTTCCGGCTTGGGCAGCGGGTTGGCGGCTTGCGCCAATGCGGCTGCGGGTACGAGCAGAAACAACAAGGCAAATTTTCGCATGGCGTTCCCCGGCGTTCTTATGGCGCCGAGTGTGCGGCAGCGGCACAAACGAGGCAAGGCTCACTCAGGCCCGACTCAAGTCAGGGCGCCGTGGCAGTGCTTGACCTTTAGCCCCGAGCCGCAGGGGCATGGCGCGTTGCGCGGCACGCCGCTGAGATCGTTGGCCGCATCGGCGGGATGCTTGACATGGCGGTCGGTGCCGATGTGACGCACATAACCGGGCTCGTCCAGGATCAGCGCCCGGTAACCGAGATTGCGGTAAAAAATGCTGGCTTCGATTTCGAAACGCAGCGCCGCGGCCGGCTTATAGGCCTTGACGAAGATGGTGCGCGGCAAATTCTGGAAGCCTCCGGGCAACAGCCGGTAGTCGCTGAGCCGCCGCAGCGACGGGGTGAAGGTAAAACCGTGCCAGACGCCGCAGAAATCAAAAGCCATGACACCCCAGCTCCTGTCAGGCGCGGCCCAGCCCACCGGATGTTCGAAGGTGTCGTTCCAGGCCCTCAGCCAGACCAGCAGGGTCTTGGGGTCGGCCTCCAGCATGGCGCGGCTTTTCTGCATAAAGCCGGAGCGATCGAACAGCCAATCATCTTCCAGGTGGAAAATATAAGGTGTATCGACCATGGAATAGAGCCGGTCGATCAGCTTGATTTGGCCCACCCGTTCGCCGGTGCGGAAATAGTCCGCGCCAAAGCGGCGGCAAACCTCGCCGGGATCGGCATCGCCGTCCTCGCCCACGATAATACGCGCCACCCGGCCCTCAGTCTCATGGGCGCGGAAGCTTTCCAGGGTGCGCGCCAAGAGATCGTGGCGGTTGCACGATGTCATGACCACGGTAATGTCGGCATCTTGCTGCATGAAGAGGTGGGTTTTAACCTTTGCGCGCGCAGCCGCGCAAGCAGGGGACCAATGACGACGCTTTCCCGGGAATTATTCGGCCAGGCCATGGCGCTGTTTCAGCGTGGGGCGCTGAGCGAGGCGGAAAGCCTGTTGGTGCGGTGCCTGTCCGCCGATCCCAGGGCTTTCGCGCCCCGCCATATGCTGGGCCTGGTGCTGGCCCAACAGGGGCGCCTGGCCGAGGCCCGGGAAATGATCGCCTCCGCGCTCAGCCTTCATCCCCGCGACAGCGCCGCGCTGGTGAATTACGGCAATGTCCTCACCATGATGGGCCGTTTCGGCGAAGCGGTCGCCAGCTACGACCGCGCCCTGCTGATCGCCCCCGATGCCCAGACCTGGAACAATCGCGGCAATGCGCTGCAGAATTTGAATCAACGCGCCGAGGCGCTGGCCAGCTATGAACAAGCCTTGGCGCTGGAGCCCGCCAACATCCAGGCCCTGTGCAAGCGCGGTGTGATCCTGGGCGAGATACGCTACAGCGACGAGGCGATGGCGTCTTACGACCGCGTGCTGGCCCTGGACCCAAACCATGTCGAAGCCTTGAACAATCGCGGCTTCCTCTGGTGGTTGAGCAAGCAGAATCATCCCAAGGCCATGGCCGATCTGGAGCGCGCCTTCGCGCTGGCGCCGGATCTGCCCTATTTGCGCGGCCTGCTGCTGCATTTGAAAATGTATGCCGGCGATTGGACCAATTTCGCGCAGCAGAAGGCGGCTATCGAGGGCGGTATCCGCGCCGGACGCCCGGTGGCACGGCCCTTCATGTTCCAGGCGGTATCGGATAGGCCGGAAGACTTGCAGGCCTGCGCCCGTCTCTATGCCCGCGATCTCTACCCGCCCGCATCCGATGCGCCGCGCCACGATCCTGCCGCGCGCAAGAACGGCGGCAAGATCAGGCTGGGTTATCTGTCCGGCGAATTCCGCGATCAGGCCACCGCCGTGCTGATGGCGGGGCTTTACGAACGCCACGACCGCGACCGGTTCGAGGTGATCGCGGTGGACAATGGCAGCGCCGATCAAAGCGCACTGTCGGGGCGGCTGAGAAAGGCCTTCGACCGCTGGATCGATATCGGGGATTTGCGCGATGTCCAGGCCGCCGAAAAAATCCGCGCCGCCGGGATCGATATTCTGGTCAATCTTAACGGCTATTTCGGCAAGCTGCGCATGGATGTGTTCGCGCAGCGGCCTGCTCCGCTTCAGGTCAATTATCTGGGATTCCCCGGCACCCTTGGGGCGCCCTATATCGACTATCTGATTGCCGACCGGATCGTGATCCCGCCGGACCAGCAGCGTTTCTATGACGAAAAGATCGTCACCCTGCCCGGCTGTTACCAAGTCAATGACGATAAGGGCCGCGCCATGGCACCCGCGCCCAGCCGCGCCGAAGCCGGGCTGCCCGAAAACGGTTTTGTCTTCTGCAACTTCAACCAGAGCTACAAACTGACACAGGACAGTTTCGCCGGCTGGATGCGCATTCTCGCCCGGGTGAACGCAAGTGTGTTGTGGCTGCTGGAGGGGCCGGCCCCCTATGGCGAAAACATCGCCCGGCACGCAAAGGCCCACGGCATAGCGCCGGAGCGCATCGTCTTCGCTCCCGACCGCCCGCAGGATCAACATCTGGCGCGGCTGGGATTGGCCGGCCTGTTCCTGGACGGACTTCCTTATAATGCCCACACCACCGGCAGCGACGCGCTGTGGGCCGGGGTGCCGCTGATCACGCGCCGCGGCACGGCCTTTCCGGGACGAGTCGCCGCCAGCTTGCTGCGGGCAGCCGGCTTGCCGGACTTGGTGACCGAAACAGACCAGGCTTATGAGGATCTCGCCGTAAAGCTGGCCACCGACGCGAGTGCGCTGGAAGCGGTGAAAAAGCGCCTGACCCGAAACTGCCCGCTATTCGACACCGATCTGTTCCGCCGCAATATCGAGACGGCCTATACAAGGATGTGGGACAATTGGCTGGCGGGCGGAGCGCCTTGCGCTTTTGACGTGTAGACCCTTCAGCTTGACCGCAAAGTCACCGGCGTTAATCTCCGCACCGTTCAGCGGGAGGATAAGAGTTTGCAAAAGAAAAATACGACCTGGAAGGCCGGTTCACTTCTTGGCGGCGGGCTGCTGATCGGCCTGGTGGGCGCCGTGGTGGCCCAGCCCCTGCCCGACGCCAAGACCTATGCCGCGAACCCCGCCATGATGATCGATGCCTATCGCCGGGTCGAGACCGGCGGCGTCTCCGACGCGATCGAACAGCTTTACAACAAGCGCACCTTCATGTCGCACCGGGTTCATGCCATTTCCGAAGGCAAGATCGCCGGTTTCGCCGTCACGGTTCAGATGGACAAGATCGAAGGCAGCCCGGCCTCGGCGGTGACGCCGATGCAGGAAGTGCTGGATGGCGCGGGCGCCAATGCCGTCTATGTGATGGTCTTGCAGGATGGCGACGATGTTGCCGGCATCGGCGGCTTGATGGCCACGGCGATGAATGCGCGCGGCTATGCCGGGGCGGTGATCCATGGCGGCGTGCGCGATGTCGCCTATATCAAGAAGATGGGCTTTCCCGTCTATGCCACGGGCACCGTACCCTCCACCTCGCTGGGACATTACCGCGCCACGGGCAATGTGCCGGTGACGGCGGGCGGGGTCCGCGTTGCGCCGGGCGATGTGATCGTGGCCGATGGCGACGGCGTGGTGGTGGTGCCCAGGGATATCGCGGCCGAAGTGCTGGTAAAGGCCCAGGCCTTGGATCAGACCGAGCATTCCATGTATGGGTATATCGAAAAGCTGCGCTCGTTGCAGGAAGCGGTCAAACGCTTCGGGCGTCTCTAAGGCCGCTAACGCACACGGCGCACCTTGTAGCTTCGCGACTGGCCCGACACTTTCATGGAAAAAGTGTGCATGGGGCCGGGCGCGATGGTCACCAGCTTGTCAGGGCCCGCCTTGCCCCAGCGCGCCGGATGATAGATCTGGTCTTCGTCCAATTGGGCCCAGACCTGCCCATCCGCCAGAGTGACGGTGAAGGCGCCCTTGCGGTCCAGGGTGAAGGACTGCATCGCAATGTTGCGGACAATGGGTTTGTTGTCGGTGAACATGCCATCCAGCAGACCGGCATTGCGCGGCATGGGCGGCGGTCGGTTGGACACTGGCTGCGCCGGAGGCGGCACATAAGCAAGCTGCGGCAAGGGCTTTGGCGCCAGCGGAGGCGCTGACAGGCCAAGCAAGGTACGCATCGGCGTGGCGGCGGCATAATAGCAATCCAGCCAGGGCCGCTCGCCGGTAATCCGGATGCAGCCCGCGGCGGCCGACATCACTTCGTCGCGCACCGATTCATCGCGCGGTTGACCGCCCGAAGGCGGCGCGCTTGCCAGCTTGATCTGGGCGGCGAGCGCCGGCGGCATGCCCAAGGCGGCGCGAACCGGCTGGACCGCGCCGTAATAGCAATCCAGCCACTGCCGGGATTCGGCGATCCCCGCACAGCGAAAGGCGCCCGCCAGGGCGTCGTCGCGCGGACGGGCCTGGGCGGGAGCGATCAACGCCGCCACGGCCGGGATAAAAAGCAACCAAATCCTACGCATACCGTCCCCTGTTGCGCGATTGAAACAAAAACCCACCACCGGGGCAACCTATTATGCTGGCAGAACAAAGGTTTCCGGGCTGCCACCGGCCCTGGAAATCTCCATCATGCGCTGATAGGCCGCCTCAATATCCCGGCAAAACCTGTCGCTGTCGAAAAGCGGGCTGGTGAGCCGATTTTGCGCCAGCCGCGCCCGCAAATCCCTGAGCTTGTCCGCATTTTCCGCCAAGGCCCGCGCCATCGCTTCATAGTCGCCCAACGTATGGGTGACCAATTCTCCCAAGCCCAGCGTTTCCAGCAGGCTCGCCGCCACGCGTCCGTCGAACTGATGCCCGCAGCAGGTGAGAACCGGCAGCCCCGCCCATAATGCGTCGCTGGCGGTGGTATGGGCATTGTACGGAAGCGTATCCAAAAACAGATCCGCCAGCCCGTGCCGCGCCAGATGCGATGCGGACGGCAGTTTGGGGGCAAACACCAGCCGCGCCGGGTCCACGCCTTTTGCCGTGGCGGCGGCCCGAAGATTGTTTTGCGCCGCCTGATTGTCGGCCAGCAGCCAAAGCACGCTGAAAGGCACATCCCCAAGCAGGCGCATCCAGATATCGAACAGGACGGGCGTGATCTTCCACGCCGCATTGAAGCAGCAGAAGACAAAACCGGTCTGCGGCAAGCCGGCCTCGGTGCGGCTGGGCGTTGGCGCGATCTCGCGGCTGCGGTCATTCACCTGATAGCAATGCGGCAGATGGACGATTTTCTCGCTGTAAAAAGGCTGATGGCTGAGCGGCAACACACGTGCGTCGGCCAGGATATAATCCAGCCAGGGCGCGCCGATGGTGCCGGGATAGCCCAGATAATTCACCTGCACCGGGCACGGCCGCTGCGCCAAGATGCCCGGCCGCGAGCCTTCGGTATGGCCCTTCAAATCCACCGCGATATCGAATTCGCCGTCTTTGAGGAAACGCGCGACTTCGGAATCGCTTTGCGCCCGCACGTCGTGAAAATGATCGAAGGCCCGCACCAGGCGGGCGCGCATGGCGCTGCCGTCATCCCGGCCAAAAGAGACGGCGGTGATTTCAAACCGCGCCCGGTCATGCCGCTCGATAAGGCCCGCGATCAGATCGGCGGTGGCGTGGCTGCGAAAATCTTCCGACAGATAGGCGATTCGGATGCGGTCATGGCCATACTGCTTGCCCGTCCATAAGGGCGCACCGGCAGGCTGCACCCGGGCGGCGACGAAATTCTCGCTGCACCGGCGCCGGAGCGCGCCATCGTCGCACAAGGGCAGAAAGGAAAGCGGCGCCAGCACAGCCCGCTTGTCACGGACCGCTTCGATTGCCCGCGACTGCATTTCAGGCCAGCGCGAAAAATCGCAGGCCCCTTCCACCGCGCTGACCAACCCGCCCAGCAAAAAGGGATGATCCGGCGCCAGCTTGCCCGCCGCCTCGAAGGCCGCAAAGGCTTGATCGTAGCGTTCGAGCTTGAGCAGAAGCATGCCGGCATTGAACGCGGCGCTGAAGCGCCCGGGATTGAGCTGCAGCGCCTTGGCATAACCGGCCAGGGCTTCGTCATGGCGCTCCAGCAGCCACAGGGCGCTGCCCAAGCGGAACCAGGCTTCGTCATAGCCCGGCGCAAGGCCAAGCAGGCGTTGATAGTCCTCCAAGGCGGCGCCAGCCCGGCCCGTCGCGGTGAGAAGATTGCCGCGATACAGCAAGGTCAGCGCATTGCCGGGATTGAGGCTCAGAGCCAGATCATAATCGGCCATGGCTTGATCGCGCTGTCCAAGCTCCTCGCGGGCCAAGCCCAGTTGGGTCCGGACATCGGCGTCTTTGGGCGCCTCAAACGATAAGGGTTCCAGGCTTGCGAGCGCCTGGGCCGGCAAACCCTGTTGCAGTTGCAGGACGCCGATCATGTAACGGGCCTGCGGATCGCCGTGCCTGAGATCGAGAACGCGCCGGTAAATCTGTTCGGCTTGCGCGAATTGCCCCGCGGCGTGCAGTTCCAGCGCCTTGGCGCGCAGCCGCTCGACCTTTTCGGCGTTGCTCATCGCCCGTCCGCCGGCGCCGTCATTCCAGGATCAGCTTGCCGTTGAAGGCGATGCAGATACGCGTGCCCTCGCCTTGAAAGGCCGATACAGAATGTTCGAGCCAGGACGGAAACAGATACATGTCTCCCGGTGTGGGGGCGACGCGGTGGCGGGTGGCCTGGAACGGCAGTTGCGCCATGGTGGCGCGCGGCCTGGGATCGTAAAAGGAGATCTTTCCAGCCTCGCCCGGTTCAAGCGTGGCAGGCGGCGCGGCGACATAATAGACGCCGCTGACATTGGCGCCGGGGTGAACGTGCAAGCCTTGGGTATGTCCGGCCCGGTAGGCAACCGCCCAGCCCCACAGAATGAAATCCAGCTTTTCCGGCGGACGGGTCAATTCCTGCCGGATGATCTGGGCGGCATAGTCCTGCACCGCACTGAAGATATGCTGTTTCAGGGTTGCAATGCCGGGATTGTCGCGCTGGAACAGATCGTCCTTGGTCTGGAAGCCGCCTTCGGTGGTGGTGCCGGTGGTGGCATTGGGCTCGCTGGCCGCGATTTGGGCCACCAGCGCCGCCAATTGCCGATTGGCCTCCTCCATGCCGTCGAGATGACGGTGCAGGATGGTGGTCGGAAAAATCGAAAGGAGCCTGTCGGCCACGCGGGGACCTTATGGTTATAGGGCGGCGATGATAGAGCAAAAAAGCACGATCCGTAAAACCAGGCCCCTCAGCGCTGCTTGGGCAGAGCAAAGACATACACCGCCTGCCCGGTCTCGGGACGGTTGACCTCCTGCAGCATGGTGCGGGGCTTTTGCACCGGGCTGCCGCCTTGCGTGCCGGTGGTGACCGCGACGAACTGCTCGCCATCGACGCTGAAGGTGACGGGAAAGCCTTGTACCCCGGTGCCCAGGCGCGTGTTCCACAAAGTCTTGCCGGTCTTGACATCGAAGGCGGTGAAGACGCGATCGAAGTCGCCGACAAAGCCGACGCCGCCCGCGGTGGAAATGATGCCGGTCAGGAAGGGCGCGCGCTGCTGATAGGTCCAGATCGGCTTGAGGGTTTTGGCCTCATAGGCGGAGATGCGGCCCAGATTGCCGTTGCTGCCGGGCATTTCATAGAATTGCTGGCTGCCCGCGCCGAACATGGCGCAAGTCTGGCTGAGCGGGATCAGCAACAGATCGTCGGGCTGGTCGTAACTCATGGCGGGCCAATCCTTGCCGCCTTGCGGACTGGGACAGGAGGCGAGCGCCACACCCGGCTTCTGGTTGAGGATATCGTCGCGATAGGTGGGCCGGCCGGTCTTCTTGTCGAACTTCACCCACACATTCTGGAAAACCGTTTGGGCCAGATCCAGGAACTTGCCGTTGGTGCGGTCCAGCTTCCACAACACGCCGGTCTTGCCCACTTCCAAAACGGTTTTCTGATCGCCGTGATCCACCAGCACGCGTTCATAGACTTCGTCCAGATCCAGGGATTCGCCGGGCGCGTTCTGGTAGTACCACTGCATTTTCCCGGTATCGGCATTGAGCGCCAGGGTGGAATTGGAGAACAGCGCGTCGCCGTCCGTGCCGCGCTCGTCGCGCCGCGAGGGTTTGGCCTGGCCGGTGCCCCAATAGGTGAGATTGAGTTCGGGGTCGTAAGAGCCGGTGATCCAGGCATCGGCGCCGGAGCGCTTGTCGTCGGGCAGATTGCCCCATGTGTCGCCGCCCGGTGCGCCCTTGCGCGCGATGGTCAAGGTCTTCCACAATTGCTTGCCGGTGGCGGTGTCATAGGCGCCGATCCAGCAATGATCCTGCGCCGAAAGTTCGTTGCAGCGGGTCACGCCGATGACCAGCTTGCCCTTGATGACGGTCATGCCGCCGATCTTGTCGCTCTTGTTGGTGGAGACGACGGTGCGCCAGACCTCCTTGCCGGTGCGCGCATCCAGGGCGTGCAAGGTGGTGCTGGTGGCGGCATAAAACAGCAGGTTGCCGTACAGCGCCATGGTGCGGTTGGCATTCTCCAGATTGTCCAGCACCGGGCCGATGCGGTTTTCCCAGATCAGCTCGCCCGTCTTGGCGTTCAAGGCTTGCACAGCGTTGGTGCGGTTGTTGGAGACGAACATGGTGCCGTCATGAATCAGGGGATTCATCTGCTGGCGGCCGCCCTCGTCCATCGACCAGACCCAACGCAGTTGCAGGCTGCCGACATTGGCGGCGGTGATCTGCTTGAGGCGGCTGTGGCTCCAGGCCTGGTAATTGCCGCGATGCATCAGCCAGTCATTCTCGGACGGATGCGTCAGCATCTCATCGGTGACGGGGGTGTAGTTCTTCACCTCGCCGCTGACGGTGAGGCCGGACGGCGTTACAGGCGCGCGGCGCGCGGGCGCTGCCGCCACGGCAGCGTTCAGCAGACCTGGCGGGGTCTTGCCGGTGGCAAAGGTCGCGATCTTGTCGGTGGCCGCGCCCGTAAAGGGACGCGTGCCCGGTGTCGCGCCATTGGCCTGGAAAATAAAGGAGGCGATCTCCTGATAGGTCTCCGGCGGCAAGGAGTTGCCCTTGCCCAGCGGCATGGAGGCCTTGATCACCGCATAGAACTCGCCGGCGCCCCGCGCGCCCCAACTGCTGATGAAAGCCGATCCCACCAGCGGCGGCGCCTCGCCGCTGCCTTGCAGCGCCCTGCCGTGGCAGGCGGCGCAATTTTCGACAAAGGCGGCATGGCCAGCCGTGCCCTGCGCGGCGGTAAAGGGGCCGCTGGCCTGCGGTATGGCGCTGCCCAGGCCCAGCAGGGTTGCGGCGACAGTCGCCGCCAAGCTCAGGCCCAGTTTCGCACGATCCATCGGCATGCCTCGCTATCGGGTGGGCGTGTTGAGCTGCGGCAGGAACCAGGGGCCCGCCTGCGGCACGCCGGGCGGCGCATCGAAATGCTGCGGCAACAGCCAGCCCCAGAGATTTCCGGCCGGCGCCTTCTGGCTGTCGATCTGCACATAGAGCCGGCCGGTGCGGAAGGCGGCCTTTTGCTTGGCATTCAAAGTGAGCTGGCCGGATACCGTTCCGTTCACGGCTTCCGTCACGACCAGATCGATCCCCTCACCGCCGGGCACACCGATGGCAGGGCTGATATAAAGATGGGCCTTGGTGGCGGGCGACGACAAGCCGATGAAATTGCCACCCACGACCAGGACATTGCCGTCCAGGGTGGCCGTGGCTTCGCCGCGGCCCAGCTTGGTGGCCCGGTTGGCCTGGTCCAGCGGCATCGGGCCAAGATTGGCCTGATAGGCCTCCGCCGCGACAGCCGGGCGGACGAGCAAGACCATAGAAGCGACCAGCCAACCAATCCGCTTTAAAGCCATGTGAACCTCTCCAGCGGGTGCAAGTCTGTCCCAGCTTCCCGCCCCGTTCAATTCCTCCGCCAGGCGCTGATATGCGAAATCCGCCGAAAAGAAAGGGCGGCCACCCGTTAAGATGGCCGCCGCAAATCTCCTTGGATTTCCGCCTAGTGATTGATGCGGAAGCCCACGTGATAGAACCGGCCCAGCATGTCGTACAGCTGCGGGTTCAGCGTCGGCGACTGGTTGGCCGGCGTGAAGGTATAGGCATTGCCCGGGTTCTGGTTGGTCAAATTGTCGATCTTGAAATAGAGCTGCGAATGCTCGCTCAGATCGTAGTGACCGCCGATGTCGAAATAGAGCTCGCCCGGCAGGTAGTTGCTGGACACGGTGGGGTGGTTTGCATCCACCGGCGCCGGGCAGGCGGCGGTGCAGGCAAACCAGTTGCGGTCGCGCTGACCTTCGCTGAACCAGCGCTCATTGACGAACAGGCCCCAGGTATCGGCGTCATAGCCCTGGCTGAAGAAGATCTTCCAGTGCGGCACGGCGCCGGAATTGTTGCCGGCGATTTCGCTGATCGCGCCGCCGATGATGCCCGGGTTCTGCGCGAACTTCATCACATTGGTGGCCAGCATGCGCAAGGTGACATCGCCGCCCAGGCCCCAATTGACCGCGTCATCCAGACCAAAGCGATAGCTGACTTCATAGTCCATGCCATCGGTGACCCAGGACGCGATATTGATGAAGGGCGTGGTCTGCAAGGTCGGACGATTTTGCGTCGCGACCATGTTGATCACGCCATTGCTGGCCCAGGGGGTGAGAACGCCGCCGATGGTGCTTTGGATGAAGGCGCACTGCGCGGCATTGCCGGCGAAGCAGAGGTCCATGTTCTGCTGCTGGCTGAGCTGGGTGATGATGCCCTTGACGCCGATCCGGTAATAGGTGGCCGACATGTTCAGCCCCGGGATGTAGGACGGCGACCATACCAGGCCCACTTCCGTGGTCTGGCCCTTTTCCGGCTTCAGGTTCGGATTGGCGGTGATGGGATTGGGCAGCGGGCTGATGGACTGGTTCGCGAGACCGGGCGTCGCGCAACCGAAGTTGCAAACAAAGCTGTCGGTGACCGAGCCGTTATTGACGCGGGCGCCGGCATAGAGTTCCGCCAGGTTGGGCGCGCGCACGTCGCGCGATTGCAAGGCGCGGACGCGCAGGCCGTCCAGCGGCGTGTCCCAAGTCGCACCCACCTTCCAGGTCTCGACATCGCCCGAGGTGGTGTAATGGGTATAACGGCCCGCCAGGTTGACGTTGATACGGCCCCATTCCGGTGTGTCGAGCAGCGGGACATTGGTTTCCAGGAACACTTCCATTTCGTGGAAGTTGCCCCGTGCCGGCTGGAAGTTACCGGCATACCAGTTGGGACTGGCGGGCGGCAGCGCCTTGCCGGTGGAAGGATCGGAGCCGGCGGCATTGAGCAGCGGATTGCCGGCCGGACCGTAGCGAACACCGTCGAACACTTCGTTGGCGCAGTTGCCGCGCGAGGCGCAGTCGGTGACGGTCTGGAAATATTCCTCGCGATACTGGAAGCCGGTCGCCACCGAGACCTTGCCGGCCCAGTTCTCGAACACGTCGCCGCTGATGCCGACGTCGAACACTTCCTGGTTTTCGTTGACGATCTGCCAGGGGAAGCGGCCATTGGCGCCTGGGTTGCTGCCGTCCTGGTTGATGCCCTGGACGAAGGTGCGCGAGGAGGCGGACGCCATGTTGGTGCCGATTATGTTCAAGGGCTGGCAACCGACCGAACGCGCCGCCACGGAACGGCAGATGACGCTGCCGACCGGCACGCCGGGGAACTGGGACTGGTTGTTGGATGTCACCTGCACCGCATCGATCGCCGCATTGTAGTAGGGCGTGATCAGGATGTTTTCCAAGGTGTTGTGATAATCGGCTTCGCCATGCTGGAAGTAGGCTTTGAAATTCCAGTCGATGTCGAACATGTTGAACACGCCGTCCGCGCCCAACACATAACGGCGCATGGTGCGGTTGTTGTAGTTCTCGACATTCGCCAGCATCGAGTTCTGATGGCCATAAGCCATCTTGCCCGCGTTGTAGCCCGCGAGGAATCCGTTGGAGAGCGAATTGCCGCCGTTCGGCCCGTTGAGAATTTCCGCGGCGGTCGGCGCATAGAAGCTGCTTTGATTTCCGGCAATGCCGCCGGTCGGCTGAATGATACTGGTGAATTGGCTGTTGTAAGCCGCACTCTGGCCGTTGTTGGCGAGACAGGATTGGGCGATGGATTGCGGCAGGAAGGGATTGTCGCAAGCAACCGACAGATTGTCCGACTTGAAGAAGGACTGGGTCGGTTTACCCCAGGTGACGACCTCGCTGTAGATTGCCGAGGCGAAGATTTCGATTTCGGGCGTGATGTCGTAGGAGACGCGGGCATAGGTATTGCCGCGCACCAGGCGCGCCACCATCGCGGCATAGCCGGTCTGGTTGCCGGCCAGATCGCCGCCGACGCAATAGCCGCCGGACGAGCAGCCGTTGATCACGTTGGTGGCGTTTCTGGCCGGTGTCGCCGGCAGGCCGCCGGCGCCGTAACCGTAATCGAACTGGGAGGCCTGGCCGCCGGTGCCGAACTGGGTGCCCTGCAGCGGACCGCGGGTGATCAAGCCGCCATAGGAGAATTGCGAGAACTTGCCGCCCAGCACATTGTACCACATCGGTCCACCGGCGGGCAGGCCCGCCGCCGCATTGGCGGGGCAGCCAGCAGGCTGGCATTGGGCCGCGGTGAACATCTGGAGCTGCTGCGGATTCTTGTACCAGTTGCGCGGGCCGACAACGCTGTTGACGCCGGCCTCGCTGGTGAATTCGCCCGAGATCTGGATATGGCCGCGGCCGCCCAGGAAACTGGTGCCCGCCGCGAATTGAATCTGGGCATGCTCGTCGTCGGCATAGTTGGTGATGCCGCCATTGATGTTCGCCTTGAAGCCTTCAAACCTCTTGTCGAAGATGAAGTTGACCACGCCGGAAACCGCGTCTGAGCCCCAGGAGGCCGAGGCGCCGCCGGTCACCACGTCGACGCGCTGCAAGAGCAGCGAGGGGAACTGGCTGATATCGACCACGCCTTGCGTCGAGGTCGGGATGACGCGCTCGCCGTCGATCATGATCAGGTTGCGCTGGGTGCCGAGGCCTCGCAGGTTCAGCGCGGAAAGACCGTTGACGCCGTTGGAGCTGCCGCCATTGCCGACACTGGAGCCGGTCGAGCCCATCAGCGAGGGAAGCTGGGTCACCGTGGTGAAGACGTTGGTGTTGGCCTGCTTCATCAACTCGTCGGCGTTGATGACCGTGGTCGGGGTCGGGGCGTCGAAGCCGCTGCTCATGATGCGCGACGAAGAGGAGACGACGGCTTCGACTTCCTGCTGCGCCATGGCGGGCGCGGACATCAGCAAAGCCAGAACCGCGGTGCTGCCGGACATGGCGAGGCGGCGCTTCGCGCGAAGCGCGTTCGAGTTAGAATTCATCTGAGTTCCCCTGTTCATTCGACGTCCCCTTGTTTTGCGAGACTTGTCGATTCCGCCGAATCTAGGCTGACGTGGCGGATATCGCAATCCCTATGACCTTGCTGCATCTCATCTTTTGAAATTTCTGATTACCTTTGAAGCTCCTTTGGCAGGGCGAATATCGCGATCGTGTCGCCGAATATGGGACGCCCCTCCTTCTTCATCTGTGTTTCCTGGCTGTGGCAGCCGGCAGCCCCCACAGCCAAATATTGCACCCCCTTAACCTTGTAGGTGATGGGCGGGGTGCAGACGCCGATGCCCATCCGGTACGACCAGAGCTTCTCCCCGGTCTTGGCATCAAAGGCCATGATGTTGCCGTTAACCTCGCCCGCAAAGACCAGGTTGCTGGCGGTCGCCACGATGCCGCCGAACATCAGATGATCGCTTTGGTACTGCCAGGCGATTTTGCCGGTATCGACGTCGATGGCTGAAATGTTACCCGAGGGCGGGATCATCTGAGATTCCAACGCCTTGCGCTCAGCCTCGGTGGGTGTGGCGTTGCCGAACTGCTGACCGACTTCCGGCGTGCCCGGCACCCAGGGCTTGAGCGGCTTGACCTTGTAGATGTGCGGCTCGTTGATCGCCATGGTGTAGAAATAGCGCGTCAGCGGCGAAAAGGCCGGCGGCTGCCACATCGCGCCGCCGTGATTGGCCGGATAATAGACCCGCGCGATATCGTCGGGCGGGATCATCTTCTTGATCGACTCGCTCTGGGGCACGAAAGCGTCGGACTTGCGGATCAGCTTTCCGTTCGAACGGTTGACGATATAGAGATGGCCGTTCTTGTTGGCCTCGGCGGCGGCCTCGACCATCTTGCCGTCCTTGTCCCGCACGGTCATCAGCACGGTGGGCGCCGCTGAATCCAAGTCCCAGACGTCATGCGGAATCTGCTGATAGTACCAGGCCAGCTTGCCGGTCTTGGCATGCACCGCCACCATCGAGACGGTGTAGAGATTGGTGCCCTTGCGGAATTCGCCGTACAGATCGGGATTGGGATTGCCGGTGGCGAACATCATCAGGTCGCGCTTGGGGTCGACCGCCACCGCGTCCCACATCGAACCGCCGCCGATTTTCCAAGAGTCGCCTTCCCAGGCGCCCTTGAAGTTGGGATCGTCCGGACCCGCGGTAAGGTTGAACCGCCACACCAGCTTGCCGGTTTGGGCGTCCAGCGCCTCGACAAAGCCGCGGGTCGGCCATTCCGCGCCGCCATTGCCCACCACCACCAGGCCGTCATAGACCTGCGGCGCACCGGTGAAGGTGTACCAGTGGTAAGGCTGGGGCAGAATATCCTCGCGGCGGGTTTTCCAGATCGTCTCGCCGGTCTTGGCGTCCAGCGCCACGACATGGCCGTCGACCTGGGCGACATAGACCTTGCCGTAAGCCACCGCGACGCCGCGCGCCTGGGGACCACAGCACATGCTGGCAAACATCAAGGTCGGGTTGAACGACCACAATTGTTCGCCGGTGACCGCGTCATAGGCCTGCACCACATTGCCGGCGGTTTCCACGAACAGCACGCCGTCGATCTCGATCGGCGTCATCTCCATGGAATTGGCCACGCCGGTCTGGATCAGGGCCACCGGCTTCAGCTCTTTGACATTCGAGGCATTGATCTGGGTCAGCGGAGAAAAGCGCTGATTGTCATAGGTCCTGCCATGCAGGCGCCAATTGTCCTGATCGGCATCGGCGTTGATGCGCTGCGCGTCCGTGTTGGACAGATCGGCCGTAACGGGGCGCATCTGGAAGGAAAGCTGATTGGAGTTGGCCGGCCGCTGGGCAACGCTGGCCTCTTCCTGCGCCAGTGCCAGGCCCGCCCAGCCCACGGCTCCGGCACACAGAATGGTGCAGGCAGCGCTGGACGTGGCGGAGCGCGCCAAGGCAAGCGTCAAGGAAACCACACGAGCGATAACACGCAAATTTTCCCCCATTTGCCTGAGAACACAGACAATTTTCTAATGGACGTGCGAAGGCGAAATAGTACGAAATAAGGAGAGGTCTGACGAAGGGGGTTAAAAATGCCACACCGCGTTCGCGACCACCTTCATCTGTAGTTTTGCTATCGTTATCAGAGACTTGCAGCGTTATTTTACAACCATGTCTTTTCCCTTATGGTATTACCAATGGCATTTGGGACTCACCTTAGTGGTTTCAGGACTTCGCGATGGCAGAAAATGACGATCGCCTGAATTCCTGGAAGCAGATTGCCAGTGCGCTGAACCGCGAAGTGCGCACCGTGCAAATGTGGGAAAAGCACGAAGGGCTTCCCATCCACCGCCATTTCCACAACCGGCGCAGCACCGTCTTTGCCTCCCGCGCCGAGATCGAATCCTGGGCCAGACGCCGGACCGAGATACGCATGCCCGCCAAGGCGCTGGACGCGGCGCAGAAACCGGCGGCCGGCGGCCGCATCCTGGTCATGCTGCCGGCCGCAACCCCCGTGCAAAAGGCTTTTTCGCCGCTTTTGCTGGAAGCGGCAAAACGGCTGGATTCGGTGACCGTCGAAATTGCCAACGGCACGGAGGAATCCGGAGATGCGGAATTCCTGCTGCGATGGAAGAAAGCTTCCGATGGCGTTGCGGAACTCTTTTCGGTTCGCACCTGCACCGTGATGTGGTCGCACGGTTTCAACCTGGGCGGCGGGGCACAAACGGCCGAGGACCTGGCGGCGCAATTGAACCAGTGCCTGTGGCTGCACACGATCCTGGCCAGGCCGTCCGCCGACCTCCGCTCACCGCGCGCCGGCGCGCGCGAGGCTTATTTCAAGGGCCGCTATTTCTGGAATCGCCGCAACGAGATGGATTTGCACAAGGCGCTGGATTGTTTCCGCGCCGCGGCGGCGACAGATCCGGACTTCGCCCTGGCCTATACCGGCATCGCCGATACCCTCACCCTGCTCTCATTCTATGAGATGGTTTCGCCCACCGAGGCGATGCCGCAGGCGCGCGACGCGGCGATCCGGGCCATCCAGCTTCAGCCGGACCTTGCCGAGGCCCACACATCCCTGGCCGATGTTCACCTGCATTTTGACTGGCGATGGGATGCGGCGGCGCGGGAATATCGCCGCGCCATCGAATGCGACCCCGGTTATGCGCTGGGCTATCATTGGTATGCCAATCTCTTGGCGGCGACCGGGCAGCATGATGCGGCCTATGCCGCCGTGATGCGCGCGCTGGAAATCGATCCGGTATCCTTGAGTTTTCAGGTCTGGGCCGGCGTGACGTCGCATCTTGCCCGGCGCTATGACAATGCCATCGGCCATTATCAGAAGGCGTTGGAACTCGATCCCAACTTCGTGGTGGCGCACATGTATCTGGGACAGGCGCTGGAACAAAAAGGCCGCCACCTGGAGGCGCTCAATTCCTTCGATACCGCGATCCGACTTTCGGGCGGCAGCAGTCAATTGACCGCAATGAAAGCTCATGCCTGCGCTCTTGCCGGCGACACCAAGTCGGCGCGGGAGTTGCTGGGGCAATTGCAGCCCCCGCCTTTCGGCAAATGCCTGCCCTCCTACGACATCGCCGCCACCCATGCCGCGCTTGGCGATTCAACCCAGGCCGTGCAATGGCTGAAACGCGCCCGCAATGAGCGCAACATGAAGCTGTTCCTGGTATCGCAGGACCCGCGCTTCGATGCCCTGCGCGGTCATTCGGAATTCAGCGCGGTGGTACAGCAGATGGGCCTGGCGAAGGCGGAACCCGAGCGGCGGATGCTGAGCGCCGCGCACTGATTTGGCGCGTTCGCCCGGATGCGCGATCTGCGACCCGCATCGTTCCCAAAGAAGGACGGCGGCTTTCGCGGCGGCCTAGATGGTCGTGACGGTAACCGCTTGATTGGTCGGGCCCTTGGTCGGCGAGCCGTTTGAATCGGACGCCACCGCGATGGCGATGGCGGCAAAAACGCCTGCGCCGATAAGAACCCAACCGGTCGTGCCGACTTGCGCTTGCTTGACGCCGGCGGGCTTGCCGGGCGCGAGTGGACCGACATCGGCGGCCAAGGCAGCGGATGCGATCAAGGTCGACGACAAAGCAACGGCGATGAATGTACGCATGGTATCCCCCGGTGTACTTTTTTTGGGACTATACATAAAAACGCAATCCGTACAATGCGCTGACGGCGTTTCCGCCGGTATCTGATGACCATCGCTCACGCTGTGAGAAGAGCGGACCCCACGGCCCGCACGGAGATTGCGCTAAATTTCGCACCCCCCCGGCCATAATGGCGCTACCTCTCCATCGTTTCATGCCGGACGGTCAGCGTGCCGCCTGTGCCTGGCCATCGTAAAAATCATTCATGCTTTTGGGCACCGCGCAGCGGCCGACCATGTTGCCCACGATTTCGGCTCGCACGGCGATCAGAGAGTCGGTGGCAAGAGCGCGGGTGCGCAAGCGGCCGACTTCCGCCGCGGTAAAAGGCCTGGCGTCCTTGGGCGCGCTGGTCCCGCCCAGCCCGAAAACCACGAAGTTCATCATGTCGGCCAGCTGCTGGTTATTGGGAATCGGGGAGTAGGCCACATTGGGCAAGCGGATCAAATACTCACGGCCCTCCTGGGTGCACATGAAGTAACCGATGCGGTCGCGCAGCACGGGAATTTCGGCGGGATAGGAATCGCCCTGCATGCCATGACAGCCGCTGCAATGCTCGACATAGTCCGATTCCGGATTGGTCAGTTCCGGCAGATCGGACGCGGCATAGGCAAGCGCCGGCGCCAGACACAACAGCGCCGCGAGAACAGCCCTCACGGCACGATCTTCCTGTCACTGAGGGCGGTGCGTTGCGCCACGATCTCGGTGGGCGAAACTTTCGGCTGCGCCCGCGCCTCACCGACCTCGCGCGCGGTAAAACTCACCGGCGCATGGTCCAGGCCGGAAAGATAGGTCAGCACCGCCGCGATATCGTCATCCGACAAGGTATCGAAGGGCGGCATGATGCCGAGCACCGGCTCGCCAT
>CBHTTW010000007.1:0-24015 GCA_966096025.1 uncultured Alphaproteobacteria bacterium
CACGATCGAGGCCTTGCCCCCCGTTTCGCGCAGGATACGAAGCGCAGCGTCCAGCGGATCGACATTCCAGTCCTTGGCGATGTCCGAGAGATATTTTCCGGCCCAGGGCTTGGCGGGAGCGGCATTCGCCTTGCCGGCATCCGTTTCCCCGGCGGTGAGCAGAATGGTGTTGGCGCCGCCGCGCCGCTTCAGATTTTCCACCATCTCGGTGCGGATCTTTTTCATCAGCGCCGGATCGTCGAAGCGCTTGATCATGGCCGCGTCCCCGCCGTCCGAGGCCCAGCGCGGAATCAGCGCCGCATCCAATCCGGTATGCGAGGCCAGCCAGGGATAATTGTTGGCGGTGACATTCTGGCCCGATGCCCTGGCGTCATTGATCAGCTTGATCACATCGGCGGACTTGCCCCACACCGCCGGTCCCAGCGCCTTGATATGGGAGTAATGCACCGGGATACCGCCTTCGCGGCCGATTTGCAGCACTTCCTTGGTCGAGTTGATCAGGCCGATGGAGTAAGAGGATTCGTCGCGCTGGTGGGTGTCGTAAATGCCGCCGCGGCTGCCCGCTTCCTTGGCCAGTGCAATCACTTCGTCGGTCTTGGCGAAATTCTGCGGCGCATAGAACAGGCCCGCCGACAGGCCGATGGCGCCTTCGCACATGCCTTTCACCACCAGGGCCCGTTCCTTGGCCAGTTCCTCCGGCGTGGGGGCGCGCGCCGCCTGGCCGATCACCGCCTGGCGGATGGCGCCGAAGCCGACATAAGAGACGACATTGGTGCCCACGCCCTGGGCGCGGTACTTGGCGAATTTGGCCTTGAGGTCCGGCGTGCCGTTGCCGTCGATCCCCAGAAAGACGGTGGAAACCCCCTGCATGGTCCAGGCGGCATTGGAGCGCTGCGCTTTGTCGGGCGAATCCAGGAAATGATCGGAATGGGTATGCGGGTCGATCAGGCCCGGCGAGACGATCATGCCGCGGGCATCGATGGTTCGCTTGGCGGTCACTGAGGCCTTGGGGCCGACATACGTAATTTTGTCGCCGGTGAGTACGACATCGCCGGTAAAGGGCTTGGCATCGGAACCGTCATAGATGGTGCCGCCGGTGATCAGCACATCGGCCTGTTGTGTTTGGCCCGATGCCGCGCCGGCCAAGGCGGACGACATAAGCAGCACCACCGCAAGACGCGATTTATATTGCATGACCATTCACCTAGCTGCGGGCGTTTGCCGCCATTTTATCCTGCAAAGTCTAGACCCGCTTATTCAGGGGTCAAGCGATGGCGCGCCCGCCCGGCCCCCGCTAAACTTGTGAAAAATCACCGCTTATCGGCGCGCCTTGGGACAGGGGAAAACACGCCCAAGGGCCTGATTTTGCACCAAGAACAAGAAAGGCCCGCCATGAAAATCGATTCCACCGCCGCCGGCGTTTATTCCATCGCGCCCACGCCGTTTTTGGAGGATGGCGCCATCGACTGGACCTCGGTCGACCGCATGACCGATTTCTACTTCGAGGCCGGATGCAACGGCTTCACCATTCTGGGCGTGCTGGGCGAGGCACCCAAGTTGGATGCCGAAGAGGCGCTGGCGCTGGCCGCCAGGGTGATCAAGCGCGCGGCCGGCAAGCCGATCATCGTGGGCGTGTCGGCGCCGGGCTTTGCCGCCATGCGTTCGCTGTCGCGCAAGGTGATGGATCTGGGCGCGGCGGGGGTGATGATCGCGCCGGGTTCGGGGCTTAAAACCGACGATGCGATCGCCGCCTATTTTCGCAACGCCGTGGAAGCGATCGGCAGCGACATTCCCTGGGTGCTGCAGGACTATCCCCATTCCACCGGCGTCACCATGTCCAACAATCTGGTGCGCCGGGTGGTGATCGAAAATCCCTCCCTGGCGGTGCTCAAGCATGAGGACTGGCCGGGCCTGGACAAAATCACCACCCTCAGGGGCTGGGAGAAAGACGGCTCGATGCGCAAGATCTCCATTCTGATCGGCAATAACGGTTTGTTCTTTGATTTCGAGCTCGACCGCGGCGTCGATGGCGCCAACACCGGTTATGCCTTTCCCGACATGCTGGTGGAAGCGTTCAATCTCAGCAAGCAAGGCAAGCGCGATGCGGCGCATGATCTGTTCGACGCCCACCTGCCGCTGTTGCGTTACGACCATCAGCCCGGCGTGGGACTGGCGGTGCGCAAATACGTGCTCAAGCGGCGGGGGGTGCTGAGCACCGCGGCGATGCGCAAACCCGCCCCCGCCTTCACGCCCGAGACCAGGGCCGAAGTCGACTATCTTTTGGCGCGGCTGGCCAAGCACGACCCGCGCGCCAAGGTCTGATCTTGCGCCTAGCGCACGACAGGCTTGGGCTTGACCACGTCGAACTTGCCCAAGAGACAAATCTGACCGGAGCGTATGACTTTCAAGGTCTGCTGGTTCTCGCAAATGTCGTCGGTGCCGCGAAGCTCCCAGACAAAGCCCTCAAATTTCAGGTCGGAACAGGTGCCGTGAAGATGATTCACCAGCACGCTGCCGTCGCGCATCTTGAAGGTCATCAGCTTGCCGTCCTTGGAATTGGTGCTGAGAATGTCGCGGGATTGCACGCACATTTTGGCGGCCGCGGGCGAGACGGCGGCAATGGTCAGGGCCAAGCTTGCAATAAGGTATTTCATGAATGACTCCACGGCTTGCCCCTGCCTGACATATTGTCGGTCATTTTCATTCCTATGACAAGTGTCATAGGAATGTTTCGGGCGCCCGGCTGGCAAAAAAGCCGCAAAAGCGCTAACATTTTCCCGTATCTTTTTTGAACCGGAACCATGGCTGACGGGCTGCAAAATCAGGTGGCCGCCATTTGGGCGAAGGCCTTGGGCGTCAAAAAAATCAATCCCGAAGACAATTTCTTCGCGCTTGGCGGCCATTCCCTGCTGGGGGTCAAGATGATCGCCGAAATCCAGGCCAAGACCGGGATGGAGGAAGAACTGAATCTTTCCGACCTGCTGGAGTTTCCCACCCTGGGCGCCTTTGTCGTGCATCTGGAAAATTTGACGGCGCCCAGCGAAGAATCCGGAAGCCTTTAGAACCAGACGGCCGCCAGCAACAAATCGCCCTGTACGGCGAAGCGCCCTTCCAGGATTTTATCCGCACCGGAAGCAGTGAAGCCGGTTTGCGTGCGGCTCACCGCAATCTCGCGAAAGCGCGGCGCGGCGCCCCAGGCCTTGTAACAAGCTTCCTTGGCACAAAAGAAAAGCGTTGCGCAAAGTTCGCGATCTTCACCGTCCAGTTTTTCCAGATAGTCGCGCTCGCCCGTCCCGAACAGCTTGGGCCAGATATCCTCGCTCACCGCGCCCAGCCGTTCCGCATCGACGCCGATGCCGGAAATGCGCTCCCCATCCGCGGCCAGCGCCGCCGCATAGCCCGATGTGTGGGTGATGCTGCCCACCACCCCATCCGGCCATAGCGGCGCGCCATTCTTGTGCCTGCCGATGGCGGCCTCGCTGCGGCCCAGCGCGGCCAGCGCCTGGTGGGCGCAAAAGCGCCCAAGCGCGAAATCGCGGCGGCGTTTGGGAGCGGCATGGGCGACCAGCGCCTCTTCCTCGGGGTTCAGCAAAACAGGCTGGCCCGCATCCTCGATTTCGGCACCGAAGATGCCCGGCGCGAGGATGCGCGATATCAGCTCCATCAAGCCGGAACCGTTTCCGCAAAAACCTGGAACAGCTGGGCGGTAAAACTGTCTTGATCGACCGGGCTGACGCAGCCCTGGTAGAAATGCAGCGACACCAGCGCTTCATGGCCCTTGTCCATCACATGCAGGAACAAGGGCGAGGAGCGCCGCGGCCATTGCTGCGGCGGCAGACACACCACCTCCGGCGGCCAGGGCAGCGCGGCGGTGTCGTCGGGGCCGGCTTTCTTCTGCGCCCGTTCCCGCGCCGTGCCCATGGAATAATAGTTGAACACCGCCGGAATCTTGTTGTGATAATCCGGCGCTTCGATGCCGGGCCGCACGCAATGGGGCGCCCAAAAATGCAAAGTGGGGATACGCAAAGCCAGCGCCGAGTCATACTCCACCAGAATGGCGCGCATCACGCTTTCAAAATCCGCGCCCGCGGGCGCGGCGATCTCCACCGCATCGGCGCAAAACATCAGGCCGACCATGTTCGACAGGTCCAGCGAAATGCGCTTATCGCCCAACACACGAATGGGGAATCGCTCCAGCTTGGACCAGCGCGCCATGGCGAGGGCAAAGATCGTCAGATAGACCAGGAAAGGCGTCACTTTCCACCCTTCCGCCAGCCGGCGAACCTTGTCCTGCACGCGGCTGGGAATGGTGAAATTGCGCACCATGCGAATGCCGTTGCCCCACAACAGAGGCGCGCCATCGGAAGGCGCCTTGACCGTCGGCTGGGCGTGATACCAGTCCCGCCAGTGCGCGATCAGCGCCTCGCCCTGCGGGCCGGCGAGAAATTCCCGTTCCGCCAGGGAATAATCGTTATAGGCCCCTGCGGGCGCGGCACGGGGTGCGCCATGGTCCAGGATATCGTGGATCTCATCGATGACGATGTTGCGCGTACCGGCATCGGCAATCATATGCGCCGACGAGACCACCCCAACGCTTTCACCGCCGGGAAGCGCGAAGACCTTGGCCCGGGTCAGCCATTCTCCTTCGATCAGGTTCACCTGGGCGCAGAATTCCTGGGCGCGCTTGAAAGCAGTTTCGAGAGCGCTTTCAGAAATGAGATGACGCAGATCCTCCTGCTCGATTTCAAAGGCGTCGGCACAATTCAGAATGGCCCGCAAACCACCGTCTACGGCCTGGAAACGGACACGCAAAGCTTCGTAACGCGCGACCACCTGCGCGATGGCGGCGGTGACCGATGCGGCATCGTGGCGAAACTTGTCCATCATCGGGATGTTCAAGGCGATGGGGCGGCCTTCCTCGGCGCCGCCGGCAAAAGCCCGCCACATTTCCTGCGCCACCGATGGTGTGAGCGGCCCGGACAGTGGTGGAACGGCGCGCAACGCCTTGGCGGCGCCGCGGGCCCGCAGATAGGCGACAATGTCCGGGCGATGGGCGCGCAGCTGCGCCTTGTCGGCCTCGGTCAGCGCATCCTTGGGCGAGCGATAGCGGATTTCTTCATTCGCCAGGGACAAAAGAATGCCCCGGCTTTCCAAACCTGCGATCAAGCTGGCGACAGTCATGCGCGTTGATACCATTCAATCAGATTGGGCGCGCGCCCTGCCGTTCTGCGGATTCATCAAGGGCAGAATCGCTTCGAATTCCTCGGCAGTCTGCCACTATCGCAAGAAGGTGGAAATCTAGCCTACGGCAACCGCGAGGGACGCGATCTGGTTCTCCCAGCTGTCCTCATTCTGGGTGCGCCGGGGCGTATAGCGGCACAGGCCCATGATATACAGCGGCTGGCCATTTTCATCGGCCAGCGGCACATACAAATGCTCGGCATCGAGATATTCGCGGCCGTTGATATGGACCCGGCCGAGAAACCGCAGCGGCTGGCCGCCATCCAAAACCAAGTCGCCACATTCGATCCAGCGGGGCAGGAACTCGGGCGGCACACTGTCTTCCAGGGCTTTGCCCGTATTGTGGCCCAGGACTTCCGTCAGTCCGGTGCCGATCACACGCCAGCTGTAATGCGAGGGCTTAGCCGCGTCGCGCTGAAATATTACGATGTTGCGCAGAAAATCCTTGAGGTCGCGCGGCGTCAGTTCGGCCCTGGCCGGCATGGCGCGCGTTCCCGCCTTTGCGCGCCAGAGCGCCAGAAATTGTTTGTAGATGGGATCGGTGAATGCGAGCGAAGGATCACAAAAGTGATGCCACTTTTGTTCCGCGGCCTTACGGTTTAGCGCTTGGGCTGCAGCCAAAACATTCATGGCCGGATTGTTGGCTAAAAATCATAAACAGCCGGTAAAGCATTCTTCACGCATTAGGCGCACATAGACGAATCTGAGCACCCGCTACAATCTGGTGTTGAACCCCGCCTCAATTCAGCAACCGCTTGCGGGAACTGAGAATTTCTCATCCGCGCTCCGTGATTCTCCGTATGGCGCTGATAATTCGTAAATTATAGGTAAAGAACCGCGCAGAATTGCGGAGTGCTGCATCATGAAACTGCTCGAGCCTTCACCTTACGAATCAAAAGTTTCGTCAGACGAATCGATTCGGTCGCAAATGTCGTTTATCTCGCCTCCCGAAGCGCCTATGGTTCCCGATATGTTGAAGACATTGCGTGTAAACATCCCCCAATCTCACAAGAGACCGGATGCGAACGAGGGTTCCGGCAGAGCGGGCAAGCACCGGCTGGATCAGATGGACCCCGCACGGGTGGGCAGGAACCTGGTCATGTTTCAGCCGACCGAGCAGGGCGTGTCGGACGTCATGGCCCGGGCCCGGCTCAGCATTCCTGGAATCGCAGAGACGGAGGAAGTCCTAAAGGTTGTACGATACAATCCTGTATGCATCCTTGGATTGTGTCGCCGGTCCAAATTCGATCCCGACCACCCCGCTGCTGAGGGCTTCATCGGCGTACTACCGTTGAACGCGCTGGGGCTGCGAGTTCTCGCTCTCGGCTACTTTGATGCGCGCAGTCCCGACCTGCGGCTGCTGGCAAGGCCGGATGAGCGGCCGGCCGGCCTTTATATGTGGGCGGTTTTTGCGCCCGGCCCCCTGGCGGCCGGCATGGCGCTGTTCATGGAGAAAATGTCGTCGCCGCAATATGATGGCATCAATCTCTATTCCCGGCCCAACACCGAAGTGGGCCGCAAATACAACGAAGTCCTGGGCGCCAAGGAAGGCGTGACGATCGACGGTATCGATGCCCCGCATGTCTGGATGTTCCCCCGCACCCCCCAGGCACCCGCCTATGACACCTATGTGCCGGGCGCCGCGGCCGGCGAAATCGGCGTCACCGTAGCGCGCAACTTCGAAGATCTCGGCCGTGTGATCGCCATGCGCAGCGCGGTCTATATCGGCGAACAGGAATGTCCCTACGAAGAAGAGTATGACGGCAACGATCTGGCCGCCACGCATCTGCTGGTCTATGTCGGCGACGAACCCGCCGGTTGTTTGCGCGTCCGCTTTTTCGCGGATTTCGCCAAGATCGAGCGCCTGGTGGTGCGCAAGGAATTCCGCAAGACCCGTGCGGCGTTTCACGTCGTTCGCGCCGGCTTCAAGCTTTGCCAAGCCAAAGGCTATCGCCGCGTCTATGGCCATTCCCAAACCCGGCTGGTCAATTTCTGGAGCCGAGTCGGTTTTAGCGTGATGGAGAGCGGCAAGAAGTTCGTATTTTCGGATTTCGACTATGTCGAAATCGTCGCCGATATCGAGCCGGATGCGGATGCGGTCCGCATCGGCAGCGATCCCTATCTCATCATCCGGCCGGAAGGCCGCTGGCACAAACCCGGCATATTGGAACGGTCCGCGACGCGCGCCGCCACCAATCCCTCGGTCGTTCAGAAACGATAATTCGTCAGTTTTTTTGTCACCATAGGGATTGCTGCTCGCGACCTGCAGTTGCTAGAGGACACCTACTCAAGTAGTTTGCCATCTTCCTCCGGGGGGAGGTCGGACAGTTACCTTGCGTGTCGCGAGGGCCGATACTGAAGGAATGGGAATGGAGTTTCGCAGCCTGGTCGCGGCCCTGCCCGGGAAAAAAGGCGCGATCCACACTTTTGAGCGCGGCCGATCCGCCAGCTACCCCTTCCCTGTCCTGCACAACGACGTGTTGCGCGCCTGCGAGCGGTTGCGCGCCTGGGGCGTCGGGGCGGGCATGCGCGTGGGCATTTATGCCCCCAATTCCTATCATTGGCTGGTCCACGACTTGGCCTTGATCGAACTCAAGGCAATCTCGGTGCCCTTCACCGATGACTTTGCCGGCAAGGTCAATCAAGCGCTGCTGGATCGCTACGATATTGCTTTGCTGCTGATCGCCAAGAAAGACGCGCGTCTGTTCCCGCAAAAACCCGCGCATGTCGCGTTCATCGACGCGGACAATGGGGATATCAAGGTTTCGGACCGCCCTCTTCCCGCCGATGCGGACGCCGGGGATCAACACAGCCTGGTCTTTTCCTCGGGCTCAGCGGGCGGACTCAAGGGACTGGTCATCAGCCGGCGCGGCGTGGAAACCACCCTGCCGCCGGTTTTTGAAGCCCTGGGTCCCACGAACAGCGACCGGATGATGCTGTTCCTGCCGATGTCGAATTTCCAGCAGCGCAATATGTGCTACAGCGCCTTGTGGTACGATCATGACCTGATCATCACCGACTATACGCAGCTTTTCGCCGCCATGCCGGCGCTCAATCCCACCATACTGATCGCGCCGCCGGTGCTGTACCAGATGCTGCATGCCGAATACGAGAAGTATCCCAGCTGGAAGAAATCGCTCTGGTCGGTGCAGAGCTCTCTTTTGTCCCTGCTGCCGTCCGCGTCGCTGCGGCAAGCACTGGCGCGTATCCTGTTCCGGGATTTTTACAAGCAGTTCGGCAACCGGATTCGCCTGTTGGTGACCGGCATGGCGCCGATCCGGCGCACCATGGGACGATTTTTCGACCGGCTTCAGCTGCCGCTGTCGGAATCCTACGGCATGGTGGAAGCGGGCTCCCTCACCTACCGTCCTCCGGGTTCCAAGGAATTCGGCTCGGTGGGGAAATTGCTGAGGAATGTGAATGTCTCCTTCGAGCCCGATGGAGAAATCATCGTCAGCCGGGACAATCCCCTGACCTTGCGCTATTTCCAATGCGCCGAAGGCGAAAATGAGCGCACTTTCGTGGGACCTGACCGCATCGCCACGGGCGATTTGGGCAGGCTGGACGCGAATGGCAACCTCTATCTTCTGGGCCGCAAAAAGGAGCTGCTGGTCACCCCGGGCGGGTTGAAAGTGCATCCCGAGGTCATCGAGCAGGAACTCAATGAATGCCCCGACGTGGCCCATTCGGTCTTTTTCCTGAGACCGGGGGCCGCGCACCTCACCTGCGTGATCGACCTTGTGGCGCCGGGCGGCGAAGAAGCGCGGGAGCGCGCCGCCAAATTCGCCAACCAACTATCCTCGGCCAGGAAGGCGTCGCAATTCGTGGAAGTGATCTTCGCCGAAGAGCCTTTCACAACCGACAACGGCATGTTGCGGCCGAACATGAAGATCGACCGCAAAGCGATCGAAGCGCGCTATCTGAAAGTGTCGCGTTAGTCGCCGGTGAGAGGCGCGGGCCCATGCGGCCGGGCCCTGCGGCACAGCCACACGATGACGATTGCCGCCAGGCAAAGCCAGGCCGAGACGGTGAACATGTCCACCGATGCCAGCAGATAGGCTTGCCCCTCCATGCCGCGGGCGATGGCCGCCTTGGCGGACAGTTCCGGCAAGCCCATCTCCCGCATCGACAGCAAGAGATTGTTGAGCGCCGGCATGTAGCCCGACATCACATCCGCCATATGGCTTTGATGCACGGCTTCCCGGCGGTCCCAGAAAGTTGTGACCAGCGACACCGAAAATCCCGCGGCAATGATGCGCGCGAAATTCGACAGGCCCGCAGCCGATGGAATGCGCTGCGCCGGAATGCCGTCGAGCAAAATGCTGAGCGTGGCGATGAAGAACGAGCCCGATGAAATGCCCTGGACCATCAAAGGCCAGGCGATGGCCATGAAGCTGGCATCCGCGGTCAGGCTGGCGCGCATGAAATAGGACAGTGCCGAAGCGGCGAAGGCGACGGTCGCGATCCATCTGGCGTCGAACCGCTTCATCAGCCAGGCGGCGAACGGCGTCACCAGCACCGCAATGGCGCCGGTGGGCGCCGAGACCAAGCCCGCCCAGGTCGCGGTATAGCCCAACTGGGTCTGCAGCCAGAGCGGGATCAGCAGCATATTGGCCAGGAACACGCCATTGCCCAGGCAGAATACGATAGTCCCCAAGGTGAAATTGCGGTCGCGGAACAATGAAAGATCCACGATGGGATGCTCTTCCGTCAGCTCCCAAAGCAGGAAAGCGATAAATCCGAGCAGCGCGACCAGCCCCAGCACAATGATCTGAGTGGATTCAAACCAATCTTCATTCTTGCCGGTGTCCAGCATCACCTGCAGCGCGCCGGCCCAGACCATCAGCAGGCCCAGTCCCACCATGTCGATGGGCAGTTTGCTGGTGGCGGTTTCGCGGCCCTGCAACCCGCCCCAGCACAAGAATGTCACCATCAGCCCCACCGGGACATTGATCAGGAATATCCAACCCCAGTGCCAGGAATCGGAAATATAGCCGCCCAGAATAGGGCCGCAGATCGGCGCCACCAGCGTGGTGATGGACAATATCGCCAATGCCGTGGTGCGCTTTTGGCGTGGAAATATCGACAGCAACAAGGCCTGCGTTCCGGGAAAGATGGGACCCGACAGGGCGCCCTGCAGGGTGCGGAAAAACACCAGCGACTCCAGACTCCAGGCCAAGCCGCACAACAGCGAGGCGATGGTGAAGCCCAGCATCGACAACACGAATATTTTCACCACGCCATAGCGGTTCATCAGCCAGCCGGTGATCGGCACGCAAATACCGTTGGCGACCACAAACGAGGTTATGATCCAGGTCGATTGGTTGGTGGAGGCGCCCAGATCGCCCGCTATGGTGGGCAAGGAAACATTGGCGATGGTGGTGTCCAGCACCTGGGTGAAAGCCCCCATCGCCAAGGCGAAGGCGGTCACGGCCAGAGCAAGACCCTTGAGCGGGGCCTGGGAGATTTCGCCAGTCCCGCTCACTGCGCCGGCTGGGCGTTGGCGGCCAGGATTTTGCGGATCAGCGCATCCACTTTCTTGCTGACATTCTCGCCGGTATTGGCGCGCATCACGCTTGTGGTGGCGGCGGCGGCGACACGGGGCCCCGACTGGTCGCGGACATCGACCTCGGCGCTGACACTCAGCCCGATACGCAACGGGTTCTTTTCAAGCTCGGCGCGGTCCAGTGCGATGCGCACGGGCACGCGCTGCACGATCTTGATCCAGTTTCCGGACGCGTTCTGCGGCGGCAACACCGCGAACGCGCTGCCCGAACCCGCTCCCAATCCCACGATCTTGCCGCGATATTCGACCTTGCCGCCATAGATGTCGGTGGTGATCTTGACCGGCTGGCCGATGCGCATGCGCGCCAGTTGCACTTCCTTGAAATTGGCGTCGACCCAGACATCCGACAGGGGCACCACCGCCATCAACGGCGCCCCCGCATTGACCCGCTGGCCGACCTGGACGGTGCGCTGGGCGATCACGCCATCCACCGGCGCCACGATCTTCATGTGCGAAAGCACGATCGCCGCGGCGCGCAATTGCGCCGCCGCCGCCAGCACATCGGGATTATTCGCCACATCCACCCCGGCAATGCTGGATTGCGCCTGGGCCAGGCCGCCACGCGCCGCACTCACCGCCGCTTCGGCGGCAGCCACCGCGTCACGCGCATGGCCCAGCTCCTCGCCCGACACCGCGCCGGACAAGGCGGCCTGACGCCGTTGATAATCGCTTTGCGCCCGCGCCAGCGCCACCTCGGCCTGGTTGAGCTGGGCGGAATAGGAATCGGCGCTGGCGAAAGTCCCGCGCACCGAGCGCGCCGCGCGCGCCAGATTGGCCTCGGCCGCCTTCATATTCACTTCCGCCACCGACGGATCCATTTCGATCAGCAACTGGCCGTGCCGCACCGCCTGGGTATTGTCGGCGTAGAGCGCCGTCACGGTGGCATTCTCGCGGCTGGTCACCGCCACGATATTGCCGGCGACATAGGCATCGTCCGTAACCTCGCTGTGGCGGGCCGCGAGCAGCCACCAAAGTCCATAGATCAGGGCCGCGATGACGATGACGGCGCCGAACAGCAGGAACCCCTTGCGGCGGCGCTCCGCCATCTGGGCGCGGTCATCATAGATGTCGCTCATGGCTTGTCGTCCTGTTTGGGGTTTTCGTTCGTGAAGCCGCCGCCGATCGAAAGCAGCAAGGTGACACGCTGGCTGGTCGCCTGCGCCACCAGGCCCGCCATCTGGTGGCGTGCTTCGCGCAAGGTCGCCTCGGCGGTGAGCATGGGAATCTGTCCCGACAGGCCCAGCCGATAGCGTTCGCTGGCCAGGTTGAAGGCGCGCTCGGCGCTTTCCAGCGCCAGCTTCTGCTGGGCGCGCTGGTCGGCCAGGCTGGCGACCTCCGTCAAGGCATCGGCGGTCTGGCGCACGGCGCTCACCACGATGGCGTTATAATCGGCCACCGCGGCGTCCAGATCGGCGGTGGCGCGCGCATATTGGGCGCGAACTCTGCCGGCATCGAAGATGGGAAGATGGATGGCCGGCCCCACCCCGGCGGTCAGCGCATCGCTGCTGAACAGATTGTTGAAGCCAATCGCCAGAAAGCCCAGTGCGGCGGTGAGATCGATATTGGGATAAAAATCGGCATCGGCCGCGGCACGCCCATAGGTGGCGGCCCTGATGCGCATCTGCGCCGCTAGAATATCCGGCCGCCGGGAGAGGAGATCGACCGGCAGACGCTGCGGCAAGGGCAAGGCATTTTCCAGCGAAGCGGCCGGACGGGTGATGGAGGCATAAGCGTCGGCGCCGCGGCCGATCAAGGCGGCGATGGCATGCACACCGATGTCGCGCTGCGCCTCGGCACGGCGCAGCTCCATACGCGACATGGCGAGCAGCGCCTTGGCCTGTTCCAGCGAGGCCTCATTTTCCAACCCCGATGTGACGCGGCTTTGCGTCAAGTCCAGGATGACCTGGCGCTCATCCAAGGTCTCGCGCGCAATGTCGATATTCTGCCAGGCCAGCAGCAAGGCGACATAGGACTGGGCGAATTGTCCCGCCAGCGCCAGGCGCGCCGCGCTCGCATCCAGGCCGGCGGCCTGGCGCACATTGCGGGCGCGATCGATCAGCGCCGCCTGCTTGCCCCAGAAGTCCAGCGACCAGCGCAACCGCGCCTGCACATCGCCCACCCACTGCCAGGTGCCGCCGAAGCGCGTGGGATAGACGAACTCCTTGCTCACCAGCTGCAAGGTGTCCGACCCGTCGATATTGATACTGGGATATTGCAGCGCCCGCGCCGACGACACTTCGGCTTCCGCGGCGCGGATGCGGGCCAGCGCGCCTTGCAGGCTCGGATTTTTCGCCAGCATCTGATCGACCAGCCGGTCGAGCTGCGGATCGTGAAATTCTTTCCACCAATCGGCTTGAAGCGCGGGCGCCGGCGCATCGCCAAGTCCCAGCGATCCCGGCACGATTTCGCTCTGACTGGGCTTGGTGGAAGGCGCTTGCACGCAGCCAGCCAGCGGCAGCGCCAATAGCAATGCGGCGGCCAGGCTCTTGCCCAAACTCGTCCCCGAAAAATGCGTTCGCGATCGCCTGATTCGCTTTTGGCAAGATTACTGTGCGCAGCGCAGCGCCCAAAACGCGCCGGAGGGACGCCCTGCGCGCTTAGTAACTAATTGATAATATTATATTATCTTGCCTTTCGCATCCGGTCGATCATGGCGATGGCGCTAAAGATCACCACCAGGCAAAGCGGAATCAGCGCGATCGACTGGAAGGACGCCTTGGCCGCGGCGGCCAGAATGTCGTGCAATTGCTGTCCCTGCGCGTTCGCCGCCAGATTGGCGTCACCGCCCGCCGCCGCCAGCTTGGCGCGGTCCGAAATCGCACCGAGATAGGGCAGCACCACATAGGTGCAGGCCGCGCCCGCCGAACCCATCAAGCCGAATACCAAGGTACCGCTGCGCGGATAGCGTTCCGCCACCGTGGCCAGCATGGTGGGCCAGAAATAGCAGACGCCGAAACCCCAAGCCGTGGCCGCCAGCAAGGCGCTGACCGGATCATGCGCGAAGCTCAGCGCATAAAGACCGCCGGTAGCGAAGACGGCGGAAAAGATCAGCAGGCCGACATTGGACAGCCGCTTGACCAACGGCCCGGCAAAATGGCGCATCACGAACATCAGCCCGCTGACATACACCAGCAGCCAGATGCCGCGCATGCCGACGATCTGGCTCAGCGCCACATCGACCCATTGACCGGGCGCGAATTCGGTGGAGGCGGTGAACATCATCAATCCCACCCAGAGGAAGATGGTGGGGTTTTGCAAGGTCGCCTTGATCATCTCTCCAGGTGTCACCGGCGCATCGGTCGAAGCGCTCACCGGCGGAAAGGTCTGGACCGCCGCCAATCCGGCAAAGGCCAGGCTCAGGATTGCCAGCACCAGCAATTCCCAGCGCCAGGCCACACCGGCGCCATCGACGGCAAGGCCCATCAAGGCGCCCGCCACCACACCGGCGGGATACCAGGCATGCAGGATAGAAAGGCGAGAGACCCGGTCCTGCGCATAGACGGCGCTGGTCAAGGGATTGATCACGGTTTCGATCAAGCCCCAGCCCAGGCCCTGCACCACCATGCCGACAAGCAGTCCGGTATAGGGCGAGACACCCAGCGAACCGGCGGCCGACACGATGGCGAAACCCGCAATCATCAGCGCGGCGGCGGCGATGAGGGCATTGCGGAAACCGATCTTGGCCAGCACCGCGCTGGCCAAAAGCAGGGTGATGGCAAATCCGGCAAAGGCGGCGCCCAGCGCCGTGCCCAGCATCTCGCCGGCATTGAGCTTATCCAGCGGATCGAGATATTCGCTGCGCATATGCACCGCGGTCGCGGCCCGCATGGAAACAGCGGCCCCGCCCGTGAACAGCGCCAGCAAGGCGACAATGAAGAGGCGGCCGCGATTCAGCGGCGCGGAATCCGTCATGATCTCTGTCGCGGACATGCTCTCTCCCTTTGACGGGCTCTTGATCCGGCCCGGTGCGGGACGACGCTAGCAAACGGCCCAAAATAAGCAAATAAAGGACATTGCCGTATCGGCGAGGCTTGCTTTACGCTGCTCCCATGCCCCTGCACCCCCAAGCCGCCCTGGCTATCCAGCGCGCCGGCGATCTGCCCACCAATCTGACGCCCGCCGAACTGCGCATCGCCTATGAGCGCCAGCGGCTGACCCTGCTGCCGCAAAAGCCCTCGGTGGCGGTGACCTATCAGCTTTCCATTCCCAGCGACTATGGTCCCATTCCGGCGCGCTTCTACCGCGCCACCAAGGACAACAAGCCCTGTCCGCTGCTGGTCTATTATCATGGCGGCGGTTTCATGCTGGGCAGTACGGCGCTTTACGACACCACCTGCCGCCGTCTGGCCGTGTCGGGAAATTGCGCCGTGCTTTCGGTGGATTATCGCCTGGCCCCGGAAACCCAGTTTCCCGGCGCCGTGCTGGATGCCTATGCCGCCACGCGCTGGGCGTCCGATCACGCCCAACTGTTGAATATCGATCCGTCCAAGATCGCGGTGGGCGGCGACAGCGCCGGGGGAAATCTGGCCGCGGTGGTGGCGCAGATGGCCCAGGACTCCAAGGAATTTTCCGTCGCCTTGCAGGCCTTGATTTATCCCATCACCGATCACAGCCGCGAATATCCCTCCTATGAACGCAACGCCAGCGGCTACATGCTGACGCGCGCGGCGCTGCACTGGTTCATGGACAATTACATTCCCGATCACGAGGATCGAAAACACTGGATGGCCTCGCCCATGCTACGGCCAAGCCTCAAAGGCCAACCCAAGGCGCTGGTGATCAGCGCCGAATTCGATCCGTTGGTGGACGACAATGAAGCTTATGTCCAGCGCCTGAAGCAAGCGGGTGTGGAAACCGATTACGTTTGTTTTCCCGGCATGATCCATCCCTTCTTCACCCTGGGCGGCGTGATCGATGATACCGCCAAGGCCGAAAAGCTGGTCGCGGATGCGTTGCGAGCGCTGGCCTGACATGAAACTGGGATTTGTGTTGATCGCCCTTCTGGCGGCGCTGCCGGCGCAGGCCCGCGACTTTTCCAGCAGCGTCAGCGAGAGCAATGAGATCGTGCGTCTGAGGCCCGAATTCAAAGTGCCCGACGAACCCAATCAGCTTTTCTATGTGCAGCGCTCGCCCAATTCCAACACCGTGGTCTATGCCGCCAAGCTGGATGCCAAAGGCAATCTCGATTCCCGCACCCCGGTGGAAGCATTCTGGCGCAAATTCAATATCGATGGCGGCAAGAAGAGCCTGAACTTCATCGAACGCATGATGGCCTATGGCGTGCGTGCCAAGGCGGGCAAGCCCGTGACCTTCACCATCGCCGCCCTGCCTGAACGCCGGCTGACTTTAAGCTGGGATGCCCAGCATCGCCCGCAAGCGACCATGCAGATCGGCAGCCGCACGGTGAAGGTCGCCTATGTCTATCTGGAGGTCGAGGAAGGCGGCTTGATGCCCGATGTGCCGGCCCTGGATATTGTCGGCACCGATATCGCCAGCGGCAAGGCGATCCGCGAGCATCTTATCCAGAAATAAACCGCCGTCCGCGAGGACTAAGGTTTGTCCTGATAGTGCGGCGTATCGGCCAATCCCACGCCCAAGCCGCGTTTTCTTTGGATGACGTGCAGGGTCCAGATCAAAGCCAGGGTCAGCAATATGGTCGCCAGCCAGCCCGAAAAGAACGGCGCCATATAGGCAAATTCGCCCATCAGGATGAAAGCCTTGGAGGCGAAATGGGCGAGATAACCCGCCAGCAATACCGTCACCAGCGCCACCCAGCGCGTCTCATAGGCGAAATAGAGCATCGACAGCGCCGCACCCAGCAAGGCCATGACGCAGGTAAAGGCGGTCTGGCCGAAGATCAGCGCCAGGCGCGTTTTGTAACCGTTCAGATCGCGCGACATGATGTCGGCACGCGCCAGGCGGCGCAGTTCCCCGATGCTCAGATATTGCGGCGACAGGCCGAGGTTGCGCAGCCACAACTCGTCCAGCTTCAAACGCACGGTTTTTTCGGAGAAGGGCGTCTGGGATTCGACCTGGGCGCTCGCGGTGCTCAGCACATTGCCGGGGCCGGCGGCTTCGGCGCGCCAGGATTTGCCGTTTGCCAGCAGCCAGCGATCCTTGTCCAGCGGACGCGCTATGGATGCAATATCGACCTCGGCGAGATGACCGTCGGCATCCAGTTTGTAGATGGTCACATTGTGCAAGGTCACCGGCGGACCATAGGCAATCTCGGCGCGCAGCAATCCGTCCGGCAGAGCCAGCCAGTGATTGCCGCCGCTGCGGCTGCGGTCCAGGCGGATGCCCTCGCGGCCCAGCACTTCTTTCATTTGCACATGAATGGCGGCGGGTCTTAGCCAGGCATCCAACCCAAACAAGCCGACGCCCATCACGATGCCCGCCAGCAGAGCGGGGGTAAGGCAGAAAAGCGGCGAACGGCCGCTGTTCCAGATCAGCAGGCGTTCGCGCGATTCCGTAAAGGCGCTTTCGGTCCAAACCACGCCCAGGAAGGTGGCGAAGGGAATAAAAGGCGGCAGCAGATCGGGAATCCGCAGCAGCGCCAGCCTGCCGATGCGCAGCACCACAGCCAAAGGCTCGCCGCCGAGCAGGGCCACCTGCGGCCAAAGATCGATGGTCAAGGCGATGGTCATCAGGGCCGCCGACACCATCATGGTGTGGCGCAGATAGGCGCCCAGCATGTAGCGCGAATACAGCCCCCAAGGGTTGAGATAAATCGGGCGCGCGCCGCTCTGGCTCATGCGCGCGCCAATTGCGGCCGCACAAAATCATTGTGACGCCACACGATCAGGGTGAAGAGGCCGTATGCGATACCGCCATAGAGCAGCAATGGCGGAAGAAGCGCGCCCGCCAAGGTGAGCGGCGCGGTGCTGGTTATCACCCATTGGCACAACAGATTCACCGTCATCAGCAACAGACAGGACAGCGGCAGCGCGAACCAGTTGGTCAAACGGTTGGTCATCGCCACACCCAGCAAAGCCATCAAGGGCGCCAGGAAGGACAATAGGCTGCGGGAAAAACGCTCCGCCAGCAGCTTCATCTGCGCCGCCCGGTCCATGCCGGGGGGCGGCGCGAAGAATTGCTCGAATATGGTCTGCTCCACGACATTGCTGTTTCGCGCCGTGAAGGGCAGCAATTGATCCACCATCATCAACTGGCTCATGTCGCGCACTTTCATGCTGACGGGCGGCAGGTCGGCGGGGGCGCCCTCTTTCAGGATCTGTGTGCAGTTCTTGCAAGGCACCGGCCGTGTCTGGCCGTCCTCCGCCGTGGCGGGGTGGGGATCGTCGAATGTGTGGGATGTGAAATCGTTGAGATTGAGCACAATCCTGCCGCTGCGATCGGGGCCGTCCAACCGCGCCTGGGCGGCGGTGACCACGCGGGAGGTGTTGGGACCGGTCTGCTGATAGATGAACAAGGTGCGGTCATGGACGGCCGGCGCAGGCTTGGCGCCGGCATCGATCACTTGCACATCGCCGGGCACATCACCCGGCTCGCGCGGTGGCGGCGCGCCGTCCACCACATGGTCCATGGCATAGGCGACATAGGACGGAAAATAATAGAACTCATTCTTGGCGACGCCCTTTTTCAAGGAGCGCAGCTCGGAGCTGAACAGAATGGAGCGTTGGGCATAGCGCGACAAAGGATCGGCGACGCCGGAACCGAACAGGCCGATGGCAAGGCCGGCCAGCGACAGGATGGCGATCAGCGCGCCCAACTGGTATGGCCCCAGCCCGGAGCCGAACAGCACCAGCAATTCGCGGCTTTCGCGCATGCGCAGCAAGGTGAGATAGCCCGCCATCAAGAGCGCCACCGCCAAGGCCAGGTCGAAAATCTCGGTCGAGGTGCAGGCCAGGATCAGCCCGATGCCCGACAGATCGGCTTCATGGCGCACCGCGTCGCGGAACACCCAGGTGAAATGCTCTGCCAGGAAAATCGCCTCGATCAGGATGATGACCGCGACCGCTTGGGAGATTATGCGGCCAAAAAAGCCCCGGGCATAATCGCCGCGCAGGAAATTGCCCAAGGTGACGCGCAGGCCGCTGATTTCCGAAACTGGCGCGGTCAAAGCCGGAATTCCTCGCCCAAATAGACGCGGCGCACATCCTGGTCGGCGACGATCTGTTCGACACCGCCCTCGGCCAGTACCCGCCCGCTTTCGATCACATAGGCGCGGTCCACGATGGCAAGCAATTCGCGCGCCTTGTGATCGGTGATCAGCACGCCGATGCCGCGCTCGGCCAGATGATCGATCATTTGACCGATCTCCTCGGTGGCATGGGGATCCACCCCTGCGAACGGCTCGTCCAACATGGCGTAGCTGGGTTCGCAGGCCAGCGTGATGGCGATCTCGCAGCGGCGGCGCTGGCCGCCCGACAGTGTACCGACGCGCTTTTTGCGCACCTCTTCCAAACGAAACTCCTCGATCAGCTCGGCCATTTTGGTTTTGCGCGCACCCACATCGCCAAGGCGCGCCTCCAGAACCAGAGTCAAATTTTGCTCCACCGTCAGTCCGCGCGGCACGAAGGGCGCCTGGGGCAGATAGGCGATGCCGAAACGCGCCCGATCGTAAAAGGGCATGGCGGTGACATTGTGATCGTCCAACGAGATCACGCCGGCATCGGGCACCAGCATGCCGGTCAACATCTGGAAGGTGGTGGTCTTGCCCGCGCCATTGGGGCCCAGCAGACCGACGACCTCGCCACGCTCCAATTGCAAAGTGACGTCTTCGATCACCCGCCGCCCGGCGAAAGATTTCACCAGATGCTGCGCAGTAAGCATGCTTGCTCTTCGAATCTCTGAGGTGTTGCGCCCGGTTTGCCGCGATACCGAATCAGTCCGCGGCGGCGCTATTTGGCCCTGTTTGGGGATATTATGACGCAGGTTTTTGGCTGTATAGGCGCGGGACCGGCAGGTGTGGGGTTTGAAGAAATACTACCGATTGTTACGCGCCCGGGCCTTGTGAAAAGGGGAAATATCGCCTTTTCGGGTTCCCTATCCTTGAAATTCCACACCAATCGGCAGCAAAAACGCGCAGTTTTTGGGCCAGATATAGGGACTTACCGTGATGGCGAAGGTTGTGGCATAAGACTTTCTGGTTATGCTTCAGCTGTGGCCGTTCGGGCCGCGGAGCTAACTTACGATACAAGTTCTAGATACCACCGAGGGGCAATGACGACCCATTCTGCGGCCGCCGAACAAAAGGCCATTTTGGCCGAAACCGACCAGCCCGAGCGCAAAAGCGTCGTCGACGATTTTGCCGGCTATCGCGCATTGCGCCGTCGGGTCGACGATATGGAAGGCGCGGGGCTGGACAATCCCTTCTTCCAGCCGCGCGACGGCGTCAGCCATAGCGTCATCCGCCGCAACGAAAAGAGCCTGGTCAGTTTCTCGGGCTACAATTATCTCGGCCTCAACGGCCATCCCGCCGTCACCGCCGCCGCCAAGAACGCGATCGACAAATACGGCACCAGCGCTTCGGCCAGCCGCATCGTGGCGGGGCAGATCGAGCTGCATGGCGAGCTTGAGCGCAAGCTGGCGAACTTCCTGGGTACCGAGGACGCGCTGATCTTCATCAGCGGCTATCTCACGAATGTGAGCGTTATCTCGCACCTGTTGGCCCGTCCCGACGCGGTGATCTACGATTCCGGCGCGCATAACAGCATTATCACCGGCGCGCGGCTGTCGGGCGCCAAGACCTTTACCTATCCCAACAGCGATTGGGACGGGCTCGATACGCTGCTGCAAAAAGAGCGCGCCGGTTTCCGCCGCGGCTTGATCGTCGCCGAAGGCGTCTACAGCATGGACGGCCAGATCCTGGACCTGAAGCGCGCGGTCGAGACCAAGAAGCGTCACGACATGCTGCTGATGGTCGATGAGGCCCATTCCTTCGGCATTGTGGGGAAAACCGGACGCGGCGTCTGCGAAGCCGCCGGCCTGCCCGCCGACAGTATCGACGTTTACATGGGCACCTTGAGCAAGACCCTGGCCTCCAGCGGCGGCTATATCGCCGGCGACCGCGGCTTGATCGAGTATATGCGCTATCTCTGCCCCGGCCTGATTTTCAGCGTCGGCCTGTCGCCCGCCGACACCGCCGCCGCGATGGCGGCGCTGGATATTCTGGAACGCGAACCCCACCGCCCCAAGCGGCTTCGCGAGCGCGCCAAGTTCTTCCGCCAGGTGGCGCGCGAGAACGGCTTGAACGTCTGCGGCGACGAAGAGTCTCCCGTCGCTTCCCTGATCGTTGGGGACGACAAGCTCGCCATGTTGCTGTCTCACAACCTGCTGGAGCGCGGCATCGAGGTGCAGCCCATCGTGCGCCCGGCCGTGTCGGCCACCACGGCGCGCCTGCGATTCTTCCTCACCGCCAATCATACCGAAGAACAGATTCTGGCGACTGTCCCGGTCGTGGCGCAGGAACTGGAAAAGCTGCGCCGCGAAGTCGGCTAGTGTCGCGGTTTCGAAGTTCGCACCGCCATCGATATCAGGCTCGAGGCGAACTTCGAAACCGAGCGACGCTAGGATTCAACAAGTTGCTAGCGTCCTTCGATTCCGAAATTCGCCTGGAGTTCGATATGGAGATCATGCGAATTTCGGAATCGGGACGCTAGCCGATGTCTGGCGCTTTCTTCGTCTCAGCCGACGATCAGCCGCACCCCGCCCGAACCCAGGCTATTCTCAAGGCGCATCCCGAAATCCGCGAGTTGATCGGTCGCAATCCCTGGACCGCGATCATCATGCTTTGCGTGGTGGGCTTGCAGATCGCCATAGCCTTTTTCATGGGCCGGCTGGGCCTGCATTATTGGTGGGCGGCGCTTCTGGCCGCCTATTGCGTCGGCGCCTTCGCCAATCATTGCCTTTACGTCGTGGTGCACGACGCGACCCATAAATTGATCTTCAAGAGCCGCGCCACCAATTACCTGGTGGCCATTATCGGCGATTTGCCCAACCTGATCCCCGGCGCCATCGGCTTCAGCATCTGCCATCTGGCGCATCATGCCCGCCAAGGCGACTACCGGACCGATGCCGATCTTGCCGGCAATTGGGAGGCCCGCCTGATCGGCAATCGCTGGTATGCCAAGGCGCTATGGCTGCTGTTTTTCCCGCTGTTCCAGCTGACGCGGCCGATGCGCCTCAAGGATATTTCGGTGATCAATGGCTGGAGCATCGCCAGCCTGGCGGCCTGCGCCGCCTTCGACGTCGCGGTTCTGACCTTCTTCGGCGCCAATGCCCTGCTTTATCTTGGCGCGTCCATGCTGTTCTCCATCGGCTTGCACCCGTTGGGCAGCCGCTGGATACAGGAACATTTCACCCTGGATCCCGCCCAGGAAACCGGAAGCTATTACGGCTCCCTGAACCGGCTGGCGCTGAATGTCGGCTATCACAACGAGCATCACGATTTTCCATCCGTCCCTTGGAACAGATTGCCCGCCATCCGCCATATCGCGCCGGAATTTTACGACACGCTGATTCCATCGCAGACCTGGACCAAGCTTTGGCTAACCTTCATTTGCGATCCGCGCTATTCGCTCTATTCCCGCGTGCTTCGGGCCGAGATCAAGTAGGAGGCCGCCTTTGAGCCTCATACAAGGACGCGCCATGCGTGTCGCGCTGGTCACCAGCTCGTACAACTATATTCCCGACGGCGTCGCGCTGACACTCAATCGCCTGGTGGGCTATCTGGAGCGCCAAGGCGTCCAAGTTCTGGTATTCGCGCCCATCGCCGACCGGCCGGCTTTTGTGCATCAAGGAACGGTTGTACCGGTCCCGTCCATACCGCTGCCCGGCCGTCCGGAATACCGCCTGGCGCTGGGCATGGCCGGTTATGTGAAACGGCAATTGCTGGATTTCGCGCCCGACATTATCCATATCGGGGTGCCCGATCTTTTGGGCCATGCCGCCATGGCGCTGGCGCAAAAGCACGACATTCCGGCGGTCGCTTCCTATCACACCCGCTACGAGACCTATCTGCGGCACTATTGGCATATCGCCTGGCTGGAAACTTTCCTCACCCGCACCTTGCGCCGCTTTTATGGCCGCTGCCGCGAAGTCTATGTCCCCTCGGATTCCACCCGCGCGGCGCTGCTGGCCGACGGCTTGCGCGACAATCTCAAACCCTGGCCGCGCGGCATCGACACCGCGCGTTTTACCCCCGCCAAGCGCAGCCGGGAATGGCGCACGCGCCTGGGCATCGGCGAGCAGGAAGTGGTGATCCTGCACGTTTCCCGCCTGGTGCGGGAAAAGCGCCTGGACACGCTGACCGCGGCCCTCAACCGCATCGCCGTGCCTCATCGCGTGGTGATTGTGGGCGACGGACCGGACCAGAATTTTGTCGAACAGGAGCTGCCGCAGGCCATCTTTGCCGGATTCCTGCGGGACGAGGCACTGGCTACCGCCTATGCCTCATCCGATCTCTTCCTCTTTCCCAGCGACAGCGAAAGCTTCGGCAATGTCACCCTGGAAGCGATGGCGTCCGGCCTTCCTTGCGTCTGCGCCGACGCCACCGGCAGCAGCTCCCTGGTGGCGCCGGGCGAAACGGGATTCCTGATCCCGGCGGACGACGCCGATGGCTTTGCCCGCCAACTTGCGCTATTGGCCCAGGACGCGGCGCTGCGGCGACGCATGGGGGAAGCCGCGCGTGCCCGCGCCCTGACCTATACCTGGGAGGAGACCTTGGCGCGGATACTGGGTTATTATCGCGCGCTGCTGGCTGGGTCCGATCAATCGTGAAAAACATGTCATGAAGATCGTGGACGTTTGCGAATTCTATTCGCCCACCGGCGGCGGCGTGCGGCGCTATATCAACCAGAAACTGGCCCTGGCGGCGAAGTTCGGCCACGAGCTGACCATTATCGCGCCCGGCGCGGAAACCCGCACCGAAGCGGCCCATGGCGGCGCCATCGCCTGGATCAAGAGCCCGCACCTGCCCTTCGACCGCAACTACCGCATGTTCTGGAATCACCAGCAGGTGTGGCGGACCCTGGACCGGCTGGCGCCCGATCTGGTGGAAGGCTCCTCGCCCTGGCGCGGCGGCTGGCTGGCGGCGCGCTGGCCCGGCAAGGCGGTCAAGGTCTTCTTCATGCATGCCGATCCGGTCGCGGTCTATCCCCAGACCTTCCTGGGCGGCTTGCTGGGCCCGGAACGGGTCGACCGGCTGTTCGGATTTTTCTGGAACTATCTCAACCGCCTCAACA
>CBHTTW010000008.1:0-22051 GCA_966096025.1 uncultured Alphaproteobacteria bacterium
GCCTGCTTGACCTGCGGCAGGGAGCGCGAACCGCTGAGAATGGTATAAGGTCCCCGCGCGTTCAGGATCGGCCGCACCCCGATCTGGGTGAACAGATTGTCCGTGGCGGTGCCGGTAAAGGTGATGCTCTCCGCCGCTGCGGGGGTGGAGGTGGCGACGATGGGCGTCAAGGCGCCCGCCGCCATACCGGAAGACTTAAGCAGGTCGCGGCGCGACCATTTGCCGAACAGGCCCATCGGGCACTCCTTTTTAGATGTAAGCGATGACGTCGATTTCGACCAGCGAATCGCCCGGAACCCAGGCGGCGGCCGTGGTGGTGCGCACCGGGGGCGGCGAACCCCAGTCGTAGGTGCGATAGACCGAATTCATGCGCTCATAATCCTCGCCGCGGGCAAGTAAGACGGTGACCTTGAGGCATTTCTGCAGCGATGAACCGGCATCCTCCAGATTCTTCTTGATCTCGTCCAGCACACCCCTGGTGTGATCCTCGATGTTGCCGACCTTGTGATAGCCCACGCCTGCCAGGAACAGCATATTGCCGTAGACCACGGCGCGCGAGAACATCGGCTTGTTGGCCGGCGGCGGGTTTGGCGGCGGATAAGGCGAACGCTTTTCCAGCTTGGGCTGAGCCTGGGCGCTTTTGCCCGACAAAGCGGCGCCGGCGGCGGCTGCCGCGACGACGGCGCCCTTGGTCAGCAGGCCGCGCCTGGATTTCTTTTCCATGTGAAGTCCCCTGTTTTTGATGCGCATAACCGCGCTTATTGGGGGTATCTAATCACAGCCCGGCCCAAAGGGTCGAGAGGCATAAGCCTGGAAATACAGGCTTTGTCTAACTTTTCGCCTTGTAGCCGCAGCCCCGCAGGAACATGTCGGCGGCGTAAGGGGCATAAGCGTCGATCTCAGCCTTGGTCATGGGATCGCCCATCGCGGTGCGGATGCGCGCCATGTCGGTCATCATGCTGATCAGCAGCATGGCGGCCATGGGTGGATTCACCAGATCGGGCAGCAATCCGTCCTGGTGCCAGATCTCCAGCGCGTTTTGGAAAATGCCGCGGCCGCGCGCCAGGGTGGCATTGTACATTTTGGTGATGATGGGAAAGCGCCGTGCTTCGGATAAAGCGATATTGATCAGGCCGGCGGCCTCGCCGCTGATTTGGGTCAAGATTCGGGTCGCCAGCCCGAGAATGAAGGTGCGCGGCTCCACTTGGCGCGGATCGATCGCCGTCGCCATCGCATGTGCTTCCAGCGCCTGTTTGATGATGCGATTCACCACCGCGTCCACCACCGCCGCCTTGTCGGAATAGCGGGCATACAGCGTCTTGGTGGAAGCCCCTGCCCGGCGGGCGATCTGCTCCATGGTGGTGTCGGCAAACGTCCGCTCATTGAACAGCTCCAAGGCGGCGTCCAGCAGCCTGTCCGGCAGCTTGGCGGCATCCTCGGCGGACAGACGGCCCGGCCCGCCACGCGGTTTGGCCGATTTTTTCTTCAACATTTCAAGCCTTTACAAAAAAGCTGCTGATTTGAGCAGATTAGCGCTTGACGGAAAGAAAAGAAACTGTTTCTTTCCCGGCCGATAAAGGAAAAGGAACCGTTTCTTTTCTTTAAGCGAGGGGACCAGAATGACCGATATCACCGCCGAAACCGCCGATTTTGCACCTGAAGTTGATTCCGCCGAAAAGGCCGCCAAGCAAAGCAAGCTGCGCAAGCGCCTGCTGATCGGCCTGGGCTTGACCGTGGCCAAGGTCGGCCTTGCCTACGGCGCCTATTACGCCCTTGAGGCTTCCAAATACGTCACCACCGACAATGCCTATGTCGGCGCTTCGGTGGCCCAGATCAATTCCCAGGTCAGCGGCCCGATCGCCAAGGTGGCGGTGGACGACACCAGGCAGGTCCATAAGGGCGATGTGCTGGTGGTGATCGACGACAGCGATGCCCAGCTGGCCTTGGCGCGGGCGCAGGCCGATTATCAGCACACCCTGCAGCGCGTGTCGCAATATTATTCCCAGCGCTCCGCCGCCGCTGCGACCGTGCAGGCGCGTGTCAGCGACGTGATGCGTACCAGCGGTGATTATATGCGCCGCCAGAGCCTGGCGGAAAGCGGCGCCATCTCGCGCGAGCAGCTTGCCAATGCCCGCAGCGCCGCGGAAACCGCGGAAGCCAATCTGGCCGCCGCCCGCGAAAGCCTCCAGGCCCAGAGCGAGATGGTAAAAGGTGTCGGCATCGCCGATCATCCCGAAACCGTCGCTGCCCGCGCGGCGGTGGAAAAGGCCCGCCTGGATCTGTCGCGCACCGTGATCCGTGCGCCGATCGACGGCGTGGTGGCGCAGCGCAAGGCGCAGGTCGGGCAAAGCGTGCAACCGGGCCAAAGCTTGATGACCGTGACGCCGCTGGCCCAGGCCTATGTCGATGCCAATTTCAAGGAAGGCCAGCTCGGCGATGTCCGCGTCGGCCAGCCGGTGGAATTGACCTCCGACCTTTATGGCGGCGATGTCGTCTATCACGGCAAAGTCACCGGCATGGGCGGCGGCACCGGATCGGCCTTCGCCGTCATTCCGGCCCAGAACGCCACGGGCAACTGGATCAAGGTGGTGCAGCGCGTTCCGGTGCGCATCGCCCTGAATGGCCAGGAACTGACGGCCCATCCGCTGCGCGTCGGCCTGTCCATGACCGCGACTATTGATACCAGCAAGGTCAATTAGTCATGTCCGGGGGCAAGGACACACCGTTACAGGGCGCCGCCCTGTGGTTGACCGCCGTCATGCTGGCGATCGCCAACTTCATCGCCGTGCTGGACATGACCATTGCCAATGTCTCGATGGCCAATATTGCCGGCTCTCTGGGGATCAGCAGCAGCCAGGGTACCTGGGTCATCACCTCCTATTCGGTAGCCGAGGCGATCGTGGTGCCGTTGACCGGCTGGCTGGCGGCGCGGTTCGGCGCGGTGCGTGTGTTCACCACCGCCATGCTGATGTTCGGTGTCTTCTCGGCCCTGTGCGGTTTTTCCGGCTCGCTGGAATTTCTGGTGTTCGGCCGCATCATGCAGGGACTGTCGGGCGGCTGTCTGATGCCCTTGTCGCAGACCTTGCTGACGCGGATTTTCCCCAAGGAACGCGCCCCCGCCGCCATGGCGCTGTGGGCCATGACCACCCTGGTGGCGCCGGTCCTGGGCCCGATCCTGGGCGGCTCGATCTGCGACAACCTCTCCTGGCCCTTCATCTTCTTCATCAATGTGCCGATCGCGCTGGGTTGCGCCCCGCTGATCGCCCGCACCTTGGCGCGTTTTGAATCCGCCAAGATCAAGGCCCCCATCGACGTGGTCGGGTTGATCCTGCTGGTGATCTTTGTCGGCGCCTTGCAACTGATGTTGGATCTGGGCAAGGAGCATGACTGGTTCGCCTCGGTGGAAATCCGCGCCCTCGCCGCCATCGCCATCATCGGCTTCCTGGCCTTCCTGGCCTGGGAACTGACCGACAACAATCCGATCGTGGATTTGAAAGTCTTTCGTCATCGCGGCTTTACCGCTGCGGTCTTCACCTTGAGCCTGGGCTATGGCTCGATGTTCGGCGCCAATGTTCTGACCCCGCTCTGGCTGCAAAGCTATATGGGCTACACCTCCACCTGGGCCGGCATGACCACGGCCTGGAGCGGCACCACCGCCGTCCTGATGGCGCCCATCGCCGGCATGCTGATGGCCAAGAAGCTTGATCCGCGCCGCATGGTCTTCATCGGCCTGTTGTGGATCGCCGCGGTGATGCTGCTGCGCACCTATGTCAGTATGGATGTCACCTATTGGCAGATTGCGATCCCGCTGATCCTGATGGGCTTCGGTATGCCCTTCTTCTTCGTGCCGCTGACCGCTTTGTCGCTGGGCAGCGTGGAAGAAAATGAAACCGCATCGGCGGCCGGCTTGCAGAACTTCCTGCGCACCATGTCCGGCGCCGTCACCACCTCGCTTGTGACCACGGTCTGGGACGACAAGACCGTTGTCGCCCATGCCGAACTGGCGGGCCTGGCGGATCAAAATGGCGAGACCCTGCGCACCCTGGCGGCTTCCGGCATGAGCCAGGATGCGGCGGTAAGCCAGCTCAACAATCTGGTGCAGAGCCAGAGCGTGATGATCGCCACCAATCAACTGATGTTCGTGGTTGCGGTGGCCTTTGCCATTGCCGCCTTCGCCATCTGGCTGGCGCCCCGCCCCAGCCGCGCCGTCGACGCCCATGCGGGTGGGCACTGATTTACCTAACCGAGGAGGAACTCAACATGACCACCGAATTCGTACCCGGCATTGTTCCCGGCATCACCCATAGCTTGTCTTTGCACGTCAACGACCGCCTGCTGGTCACCGCTTTCATCCCGGACTTTCCGGGCTTTGGCGACCTGCCGCCGGTTTTCGGCACCGCCTTCATGGTCGGCTTCATGGAATGGGCCTGTATCGAGTCGGTTCGGCCCTATCTGGAAGACGGTTGGAAAACCGTCGGCACCCATGTCTATCTCAGCCATCTGTCGCCCACGCCGGCGGGCATGAAAGTCACCGCCAGCGTCGAATTGATGGAAGTGAAGGGCCGCACCCTGCGCTTCCGGGTGGATTGCCATGACGAATGCGGGTTGATCGGATCCGGCTTCCATGAGCGGACGGTGATCGATCCGCGCCGCTTCATGGCCAGGGTGCGGAACAAAGCCGCGCAAGCGGCCTTGATCGCGGCCTGACGGTCAACGATTGAGATGAAACTCAATCGGCACCAGGGCATCCAGGGTGCGGGTTGGGAAATCCGCCGGCAAGGCGGGCAGCGGTTGGGCGCGCTGGATCAGGGCAAGGGCTTCCGCATCCAGCACCGGGCGGCCGCTACTCTTGGCAATCTCAAAACTTTGCACCTTGCCGTCCGCCGTCATCACGAAATGCAGCATCACCACGCCTTCGATATGGGCCTGGCGGGCGGCGCGGGGATACTGCTTGAAGCGGTTGAGCTGGGCGAGCACACGGCCGAGATAAGAGTCGCGGATCTCGCCATCGGATATCTGCGGCGCCGGGATCGCGGCCTTGGGCGCGGCCACAGGCGGCTGCGCCGCGACAGGCGGGTTGACGGTGCGGACCGTGAAGATCGGCGGCGGCGCGGTAAAAACCGTTGGCGCCGTCATCAGCTTGGGCACGGGCTTGATGTCTTCCTGCCTCTGTCTCTTTTCCGGGGTGATCTCAACCGTCAATTCCTGCATCACCTTGGGCCGCGCGACATGCACCGCGGTCAGCGCCATCGCCAGGACCACGGCGTGCACGGCAACGGTGACGCCCACGCTGATCAGCTTGTCGCGATTGAATTTGGGCGCACGAACCCGCCTTACGGGCTGCGCCGTTTCAAACGCGTCAAGCGGATAAAGAACCGTCATGCCGGCTCTTCCTCCGCGACATCGTCGGTCATGGTCGACATGGGAATATGGCGCTTGCGCTTCTTCAACCACATGATGGTGCCGGTGATGACAAACAGCAGCGGCACCAGGCCCGACAGGAACACCAGGAATTCCCATATGCCGCCCAGATTGCCCTGGCCGTCATGCATCGGCCGTTGCAGCGCCATGAAACTGTCGGCGCCGCCATTGTTGGCCGGATCGCGCGTCGCGATCACCGCACCGGTGTAAGGATTGACATAGAGGGTGGCGGTGGTGCCGAAGCGCGAAGCCATCGCCACGCTGATCGCCTGGTTGGGACGCGCCGGCACGGTGACACTGCGGACCTCCGCCCCCGGCATGGCCTTCTGGGCGGTCAGAAGGGCATGATCGGCGCCAAGCCGCTTGGCATTCTCCACCGGTTCGACCGCGGGGCCTTCGCGCAGATTGAAGGCGGGACGCGGCGCCGTGCCGCCCAGCGATACGATCCCCCGCACCGTCTGGGGAAAGGTGATGGCCACCCCCGAAAAACTGACCGCCATGAAGACGACGAAAATCCAGATGCCGGCCGCGGCATGCAGTTCGCGGTGGAAACGCAGGCCGGTGGCGGTCTTGCGCACCTTGAAGGCATATTTCCATTGCCCGCGCTTGGGCCACCACAGGATTAAACCGGAAATGCCCAAGGCGAGCATGGCCACACCCAGCCAGCCGACCAGCGGTCGGCCGAAGTCGCGGCCCAGGGCCAGACTGCCATGCAGCTGATGGATGAAGCCAAATAGCGGTGACAGGCCGGCGCGGCGGACACCCAGCACCTGGCCGGAGACCGGATCGACATAAACCTGAACGGCGCCCGTTCCGGGAGGACCGGCAGGGCGGGCGCCTTCGGCGCCTTCTCGGCGGGGGGCGCCTTCGGCGCCCATGCGCATCTCGCCACCCTCACGCGGCGCACGCGTGAAACGCACGATTGCGGCTTCTCGCGCCTTTTCCGGCAGCACGATTTGAACCTGGCCGCTTGCCGCGTCGCCCGCGGCTTCGCGCGCCGCATCGGCCAGGAAGGTCAGCGGCAGGCGCTGGCCGGCGGTGTTGGCCTTGGGCGCCGGATTGAACAGTTCGGCGAGCTTGTCATCATAGACCAGGATGGAGCCCGACAGGCTGACCAGCACCAGCAGCACACCCAGGATAAGCCCGACCCACATATGGATCTGGAACATGGCGCTGCGAACGGTTGCGAATTTCATGACGTCACCCTCATGCGTCGGCCCAGCGGCGGACAAGATTGTGATAAAGCCCGGTCAGCGAGACGATTTCGTCGCTGTCGCCCACCTGCCTGCGCAGGGACTGAATCGTGTTGTCGAGCTGGAACAGCATGGTGCGCGCGGCCTCGTCGCGGATCATGCTCTGAATCCAGAAGAAAGAAGACCAGCGGCTGCCCCGCGTCACCGGCGTCACATGATGCTTGCTGGTGGCGGAATAGACCACCAGATCGCCGGCGGGCAGTTTGACCGAATGGTTGCCGAACGTGTCCTCGATCACCAGCTCGCCGCCGTCATAGTCGGCCGGATCGGTAAGAAAGAGGGTCGCCGACATGTCGGTGCGCACCCGGATCGGCGAAGACGCACCCTTCACAAAGCGGATGGCATTGTCGATATGGGCGCCGAAATTCATGCCCTGATCATAACGGTTGAACAAAGGCGGAAAAACCCTGAGCGCCAGGGCGGATGAGGTGAAACGCTCATTCTGCCCCAGCGCCGTCAGGATCATATCACCCAAGGCGCGCGCGGCGGGCGCATTTTCCGGCACCTGAAGATTTCTCTTCGCGGCCGCCGATTGCGAGCCCGCCGTCACCTTGCCGTCCACCCAATCGGTTCCGGACAACACGCCGCGCATATGCGCGACCTGTTCGCCGGAAAGCAGATTGGGGACATGGACCAGCATGGTTACAGAGCGGCCCCCACCGAAACGATGAAGGTGCGGCCCGGCGACGGCGTGCCGCGATTGCCGAAGGACTGGCTGTAATTCAGACGGTCGGTGAGGTTGTTGACATTGAACTGCACGCGATAGGCGCCGCCGAATTCGTAGGCGGCCATGGCATCCAGTTGAATGGTTTCCGGAATGGTGGCGATACGGCTGATGCCTGTGGGATTGGGCGCGGTGCCGGTGGTGGTGATCGCGTTGAACAGCTTGCTTTGATAGATCAGGCCGCCGGCCAGGGTCAGGCCCTCGAGCAGCGATTTGGCGTTGTAATCCACCCAGATCGAGGCCGCGTTCTTGGGCACGAAGAATATCTGCTTGCCGATGGTGTAGGGGTTGGGATTACAGACGATGGGGGTGGCGGTGCCGCAGCTGAGATCGAAAGTGATCACCGGCTCCAGATAAGTATAGGAAGCCGTCACCGACAGGTCGTCGATGAGTTTTCCGGTCGCGGACAATTCCACACCCTGCACCCGCTGCTTCTGGCCGGACTGCAACTGCACAAGGCCGCTGACAGGATCGGTGATCGTGGCATTGGCCTTGAGAATCTTGAAAATCGAACCGGTGAGGCCCAGGGCACCGTCGAACAGGCTGTATTTGGCGCCCAGTTCCAGGGTTTCGCTTTCTTCCGGCTCCAGCGCCTGGTTGGCGACGGTGATGGGGGTAGGGGCGCCCACCACCGAGGTGCCGATCGGAATCGCCGACTTGCCGTAGGAGAAATAGACGGTGGTATTATCATCCGGCTCCCACACCAGGCTGGCGCGCGGATTGACCAGGGTGGAAGGCGACTTGGCGGTGGTCGGGGTTCCCGCCACGGTGACCGCGTTGAAGCTGGCGTTGTAACGGTCGACGCGCACGCCGGCGATGATCGACCAGGCATCGTCCAGCCACAGCCGGTCGGTGGCGAAGAAGGCCAGATCGGTGGCCCGGCCGGTGGAGGTCACAACCGTGGTGGCGGTGGCGTTGGTGGCGCCCAAATTGGCGCCGGTGCTGTTGGCGGCGGTGGGCAGCACCACATTGTAACCCGGCGGCGGCAGATGGGTGGGATTGAACAGCGACACACCGATATCGGTACGCGCACGGGTATGGCTGCCCAGCGCATAGAAATACTGGCTGGTGGGCGGCAGGGTGTAGGCATAGATGGTGCGGTCGGCGTTTTGGTACGACGCGTCGCCGCCCACGATCAAGGTGTTGCGCAAACCGCCGAGGTGGAAATTGGCGGTGGCGGCGAAGACGTCCTGCGCGCCCCAGCTGTTCTGATTGTAGGGCCCGCCGCCGCCGATGCCGCCGAGCGTGGCCGTCGGGTTGGAGCCGAACAGGGTTCCGGCGCAGTTGTTGGTCGCGGCCGTAGTGTCGCAACGGTCGATGGTGGTGTACTGGAAATAGCGCGAATAGACCGCTACCCGTGCGTCGTTCTGCAAGGTCAGCCAGTCGTTGGCGCGATGGGTGATCTTGGCGGTCACCAGATCGGCATCATTGCGGTCCTTGTCGGTCCAGAACTGAAGAAAATTGCTGCGCGGCACGCCCTTTTCGGAAGCAGGCAAGGCATGGACGCCGGTCGGCGGCACCGCGACGGGAATGCCGTAATCGGGGCGGCCATTGGCGCCCTGGTGAATATAGCTGGCGGTGAAGGTCGTGTCGGTGCCCAGGCCAAGCGCGACCGAGGCGGCGACGCCCCAACGCTGGGAGTGAACCAGATCGCGGTCCACCACGCCGGTGTCGGTGAACATCAGGTTGAGGCGCACCGCCGAGGTTTCCGACAGCTGGTAATTGCTGTCGGCCATGGCGCGAAAATGCGAACCATTGCCGCCTTCCAGATTGACGATAGTGCGGTCTTCCAGGAATGGGGTCTTGGAAACGACATTGATGGCGCCGCCGGTGGTGCCGCGGCCGAACATCAGGCCGGACGGGCCCTTGAGCACCTGCACTTCTTCATAGTTGAAGCTGTCGCGGGTATAGGCCGCGAAATCGCGCAAGCCGTCGAGATAGACGTCATCCTTGGCGTCGAAACCGCGAATCCGGAACTGGTCGCCGGCCACGGTGCCGCCTTCGCCGATGGCGATGGTGATGCCGGGCACATTGCGCAGCGCCTCGCCCAAAGTGCTGGTGGCCTGCTGCCTCATGGTCTCACCGGTAACCACCGTCACCGCCTGCGGCGTATCCTGCAGGCTGAAGGACGGCATGGTGGAAACCGGCGGCGCCTTCTTCAGCACGTTCTTGTCGGCATTGTCCTGGACCGTGACCGGGCCGAGCTGTACCGGCTGGGCGCCGGCGGGCGCGGCGATGATGAGCGTGGCCAGCACACTCAGCGAAGCGCCCGAAAGCGCGAGAGATTTGCGATTGGCAGACATGTAAGGGAGCCCCTTTAAGGTTCAGCATCTGGTTTCACTGACCTGGCTGGCATCCTTTTGGGCCTTCTGGCGTAAGGGGCTGGCTTGGTACGCGTCAAAAACGGCACGGCCTTACTTCACTTGGTGAGGATCAGCTTGCCGTTGCTTGTGAGGCGCAGGCGGTATTCGTCCCCGCCATGCAACAGGACGGCTTCACGCCCGCCGCTCAAGAGCTCACTGACCGCAATCCGTTTGACCGGCTTGGCGGCAGGTAGCGGCTTAATGGCGGGGGTCCCCGTCATGCTGTCCCTCACTTGCGAGAAGGTATCAAACATACGGACCTAGTATTTGCAAGTGATTTGCAACTTCATTCGCACGATATGGTGCCACAGCCAACAAATCCATATATTTCAATGGATTATGCTGTGGGTGTGACCGCCAAAAACCGAAACGATGGCCCCGTCAGACCGGGGTTGCCACCACATCCCAGCCCCAACCCGGCGCGCGGGACGGATGCTGGTAGATGCCTTCGGGCCCGCGGGTGACTTCATGCTGCTGCTCGAACATGTCGTAGACCTGCTTGGGCCCGCCCGGCGCGGGCATGAACAGCTCCGACCAGGGCGCGTTGACATGGCTGATCGACCAATGCACCGCGCCATTGGCGCCGCCATTGTGCGGGATGACCGGAATGTCATAGGCCTCGGCCAAGGCGCCGATCTTGCGCAACTCGCTCATGCCGCCGCACCATCCGACATCGGGTTGCCAGATGGAAGCGCCGTCGGCCGCGAGCAATTTGGCGAAGCCGTAGCGGCCATAGACATGCTCGCCGGTGGCGATGTTGGTGGAGGTGATCTTGCGGCGCAGGCGGCCGAAGCCCTCGAAATCATAAGGCGGCAGAACTTCCTCGACCCATTTGACGCGATAGGGCTCCATCAGCTTGCACATTTCGATGGTGTACTGCTCGTCCCACGACATCCAGCAGTCGCACATCACATCGCCGTCGGGACCGACCGCCTTGCGGGCGCGCGCCACCAGTTCGACATTCTCGCGCTTGCCTTCCTCGCCCCGGATCGGGCCGGCGGGCATCGCCAGTTTCAGCCGCTTGTAGCCGAACTCGACGTGCTGCTCGATGTCGTTGCCGGTGCAATAGGCCGGAATGCGCGGCTTGGTTTCACCGCCCAACAGCCGCCAAACCGGCTCGCCCAGCGCCTTGCCGACGATATCCCACAGCGCGTTATCGAAACCGGAGATGGCGTTCATGGTGACGCCGCCCTGGCCGTAAGACTCCGTCACGCGCCAGTTGATGTCCCAGTTGCGCTCGATATCGAAAGGATCGCGCCCGATCATCAGGGGCGCCAGATGGCCCATCACAATGGCGCCGCCGCCGGCGCCGCCTTCGCCATAACCGGTAATGCCCTTGTCGGTGGTGATTTCCACCGTGAAGCCCGGCACATTCTTGGCCGCAAACAGGCTGCGGGTGGGACGGAATTCCGGATAGATGTTGGGCGGCGCCGACACTTCCACGCCTTGCGTCGACCAGGAACCGGCGGCGGGCGTGTAGGACGGCGGCGGGCGGCGCGGCGTGAGTTTCACCAGCCGGACGCCGGTAATCTTGAGCTTGGATTTCTCCTGCGCCCAGCCCAGCGGAGGCAAGCTGATCGCACCCGCCGCTACCGCCGCCGCACCCGTCAGAAAATCACGCCGTTTCATGTCACTCCCCGCTGTTTTATTCGTTGCGGGGAGCCTAGCGTTCTTAGTTGGCGGGCACCAGCCGGACGATGGAGCCGCCTTTGGGATCGCCGTTCATATTTTGCAACAGCAAATAAAGGTTGCCGTCCGGCCCCACTTTGACGTCCCGCACCCGGCCATAGTCCTGCAGCAGGGTCTCCTGGGAAACGATCTGGCGGCCCTTGATCTCCATCCGGATCAACTTTTGGCCGACCATGCCGGTGATGAACAGATTGCCCTTCCAGGCCGGAAACTTGTTGCCGGTATAGAAGACGATGCCGGCCGGCCCGATTGAGGGATTGTAGTGGGTGATCGGGTCGGTGACGCCGGTGGCATGCAGACGGCCGATGCCCGGCTCCAGCCCGAAGGTGGCCATGCCCCAACCGTAATTCTTGCCCGGCTCGATGACATTCACTTCGTCGCCGCCCACCGGACCATGCTCGGTCTCCCAGAAGACGCCGGTGGCGGGATCGAAGGTCAGACCTTCCGGATTGCGGTGGCCAAAGCTCCAGACGCTGCCCAGCGCGCCTGGTGTGTTCACAAAGGGATTGTCCCTCGGGATCGAGCCGTCATCGTTGAGACGGTGAATCTTGCCCAGGGGCGAAGCCAGGTTCTGCGACATCTGCATGTCATGACGTTCGCCCATCGACCAGAAAAAATGACCTTTGCCATCGAACAGGAAGCGCGAACCGTAATGGTCGGCGCTGACGCGGAAGGAATCGGCGGGCGGGTTGAACAGCATCTGCTGGTTCACCCATTCATTGTTGGCGTTGACCTTGCCGCGCACGACATAGGTCATGGTCGGCGGCGCCATGTTGGGCGCGGTGTCGTCGCCGGGCTGCACCTGATAGCCCGGCGGCACGGTCGAATAGGAGATATAGATCCAGCCGTTCTTGGCATAGTCGGGATGCAGCGCGATATCCAGCATGCCGCCGTCCTGGCGCACAAACACGCTGGGGGTGCCCTTCACCGGCTCGGACACGCTGCCATCCTTGTTCAGGAAACGGATATTGCCGTTACGCTCGGTGAAAATCAGGCGGCCGTCGGGCAGGAAGGCCATGCCCCAAGGCTGGTCGAAACCCTTTGCCAGGGTCTCGGCCTTGAAATTGGCCTTCTGGCTTTGGAACGCCTTGCCGTTGATGTCCGGAACCGGACCGACCTTGCGGTTGACGATGCCGCCGCGGATGCGCAACAGGGCCGGCATCTGGGCGAGCTCGTCGGGGAAATACAGAGTCTTGAAACTGTGATTGGGGGTGCCCGGCAGCCCGTCGGTCAGCACCTGCACGATCTGGGCGTCGCTGCGGCTGCTTAAGAAATCGGTCGCGAAAAGAGCGCGCGCGCTGGGCCCGGCCTGGTTGGTGATGCCATGACAGGCGGCGCAGTTGGTGTTGTAAATCTCATTGGCCCGCGACTGCAGCAAGGCAGGCACCGGCGCCTGCTGCTTGCGCGCCGGAATGCGCAGCTCGGCCGGACCCGCCGCCGTAGCGTTCTGCTGCACGCCGGGTTGCGCCAGTAGATCGCCCGAGAGTGCGGCGCCAGACAAGGCAATGGCCGCGGCGGCCAGCAAGACACGTTTCATGGCGTTTCCTTTTATTATTGGCTGATTTGGCCGGGACTATACCGTCTTACCAGAGCGTCTTACCAGACTGTGGCAACGGCGCTTTCAAACTGTTCCAGCGTGAAATTGACATCGGCGTCGGTATGGGCCGCGGACAGCGAACATTGCTTGGTTGCAATGGGGACAAAGAACACCCCGCGCTGGATCAGGGCCCGGCGCAAGGCCAGGTCGCGGGCAAAATCATGGCCCTCGATGATGTCGTGCAGGTCCGAGGGCTGCTTTTCCATCAGGTAGAAGGAAAAGGCCGATCCCTGACGGGTGACACAGGCAGTGATGTCGCGGCGGGCGAAGATATCGTTGATGCCGGCTTCCATCGCCGCGCCCATCGCCTCCATCCGGGGGTAAAGCGTGTCCTTGTTGGCGGCCAGATACCGCACCGTCTCGATTGCGGCGGCGACCGCCACGGGATGGCCGTTATAAGTGCCCGCGACAAAGGGGCGGCGCGAGGGATCGGGATCGATGATGGAGTCCAGATACTCGGCCTTGCCCGCCACCGCCGCCAACGGGAAACCATTGGCCACCGCCTTGCCGTAAACCACCAGGTCGGGCTTGACGCCGCACACCTGGCTGTAACCGCCCAGGGCATGACGGAAGCCGGTCTTCACTTCATCGAACACCAGCAGGAAACCGAACTCATCGGCCAGATCGCGCAGACCTTCCAGATAGCCCGGCTTGGCCTTCACCACCCCGATATTCTGCAGCAGCGGCTCGGTGATCACGGCGGCGATGGGGAAACGGCGGCAGATGTAACGCACCGATTCCAGATCGTTGTAATTCACCGCATGGGTGAAGCGGTTATGCATGACGGTGGTGCCGGCCCCAAGCGGCTTGATCGGATATTCGCCCGGCGACACACGCGGCCCGATTTCGGCCAGGGTGTTGAAGACATTGACGGCCAGCTCGTCATGATTGCCGTTGTAACCGCCCTGCATCACGATGATGTGCTGGCGGCCGGTGATGGCGCGGCCGATCCGGATGGCCAGCGAGGTGGCTTCGCTGCCGGTATTGAGGAAGGTGATCTTCTCCGCCGCCGGGACATTTTCGCAGATCAACTCCGCCAGCCGGCCTTCGGCGATGGAGGGCCCTGCGCCGAACAGGCTGTCGCCGCTGGCGAGCGCCGCGGCGGCCGCCTGATTTATCGGGGCAAAATTGTGCCCCAGGAAATAGGGCGCAAAGCCGGCGTGATAATCGATATAGCGCTTGCCCTCATTGTCCCAAAGATAAGCACCCTCGCCCCGCACGAAAGTGATGGCGGGATCGATGCTGCGATTGACCGAGGAGATGCCCCCGGGAATGTAGCGGCGATTGTGTTGCAACACGGTTTCGGACGGCATGTTTTTATCCATGAGCGGTTTCGAGCGCCTTCATTGATTTGGCTGTGTCTTCGATCACCTGTTCCATGCAGCCGGGCCGGAACAGGGAAATCTTGATCTGATAGAGGCCCGGCTTGTCGTAAGTCTCGGCCGGGGCCAGGTAGCCGACATTGCCGTTGACGATATTGAGCACCATCACGGCATGGCCTGGGAACCGGGCACGAATTTCCTTCTGGAAGGCGCTGTAAGGTTCGGCGGGCGCGCCAACCAGGAAGGCGTCACCCATCTGCAGCAAGGTAATGCGCACCTTGCGTGATTTACCTTCGCCGACATCGTGACGGACCATCAAGCGGCGTTCCAGCCGCTCCTTCAAGGGACGGTCGTTGCAACCCCTGATCGCCGCGATCAATTCCGCTTCGGAGGGCAAATCGACATAGGGCAGATCGGTATCCGACACCGTGGCTTTGAGGGTGGTGCTGGCGGGCTTGGGTCTGAGACTCCAGCGGCCCAGACGCGCACCGGAATCCTCGATCCTGTCGAAAGCGATTTCCTGTTCCGGCGGCAGCATGCCGGTCAGGGTCGAAAGCGCGGCATAACCCAGCTGGCGGCCATTCTGGTCGGCGATGGCGGTATCGCTTTCATAGGAACGCAGCGGCGTCATGTCGCCCGAGGCGCCATGCAGGAAAAGGCAGGGCGCGCCGCCGGTGTCACGCTCCACCACTTCGCGCATCGCGCCATAATAATCGGGCGAGATCAGCTTGTTGCCGCCGCCCAGCGACACCGGATGACAGGCATAATTCACCATGGTGGCGATGATTTTGCCTTTCATGTCGGTGACGCGGCCCACCAGCACCGTGTCGTCGGTGGGTCCGTCTGGATTGACGCTGCAAAGGAAGGTCTCGCTATCCAGCACCAGATCGCGGTTGCGCGCCAGGTCGCAGCGTCCTTGCGCCCAGGAGGCGACCGCCGGTTGGGCATTGGCCTTGGCGCCGGCCAGCGCCGCCACCGCGCCTTCGACGATCTTGTCGCGGTAGCCGGGAATCAGATCGCCGCCTTCGCGCTCCAGATTCTGCAGATTGGTGATGGGCCCCGAATGGGTATGGCCCATATGGGTGAGAAGCTGCTCGTCGGCAATGCCGGACTTTTTCAGGATGGCTTTGCGGATCTCCATCTCATGGGCAATGTCGTACCACCAGCCCAGGTCGAAGCAGAGCAGATAGAGCTCGATCTGGGGATCGCCGCCGCGCATGAACAGGCAGGTGGTCACCAGCGGCCGGTGAATGCCCTCAGCCGCGTCATGCAAAGCGCTGCCCCAGGAACGGGAATAGATGTTGGGCGGCGGAGTGATGTCGGCGCGCGCCACACCCATCTCGCCTTTGAATTCGGACTGCCGGATCACCAGATCGGCAAGGTTCTTCTTGTTCATGGTCCCGTCCCTGTCGGAAAGAAGAGTTGAGAGAATATCACCATGGCGGCCAGGGTCATCACCAGCGAAAGGCCGGCCCAAAGCACCACACTTTTGTACCAGCGGTCGCCCAGGCCGGCGCGCAAGGTCTCCCCGGAATTCCAGAAGGTTACCGGCTCGGGGTCGGTCCCAGGGGTGGGCGCCGGATGCGCCAGGGTCCCCAAAATACAGGCCAGGACCGAAATCAGCAGGCAGACCGGGGCCTGGTTGCCGAAGGGGTAGAACCAGGGGGGCATGACCCACAAATAGCCGATCAGCTTCAGGCCCAACCCGGTGGCAAAACCGGCGATAATCGAGGCGATGGCGCCTGCCCCATTGGTGCGCTTCCACAACAGCCCTACCCACAGGATGGCGGCAAAAGGCGGCGCCACCAGGGCGTTGATGGTCTGCATATATTGATAAATGCCGGAATCCATTTTGCTGATGGCGATGGCCATGACGATGCCGGCCGTGATCGCGGCCACCGAAGCCCAGATGCCGAAGCGCATCTTCTGCTTTTCCGTCGCATCCTTGTTGATCAGCGGCACATAGATATCGAAGGTCAAAATCGCGGCGGTGGCATTGACCACCGAACTGACGGTCGCCTGCACGGCGCAGATCAGCACCGCCAGCAGCACGCCGCGCAGGCCGGTGGGGAAAAATTCCTGCACCAGGACCACAAAGCCGCCATCGGCGCGATGGGTGGCCGCGGCCCAGTCGCCCAGCATGAATTCGGGATGCCGCGCGAACAGGATCAGCCCGGGCAAAACGATGATCAGCGGCAAAAACAGTTTGGCGTAACCCGCCATCACCATGCCCATGCGGGCGTGCCAGATATCGCGCGCGCCCAAGACGCGCTGGACGATGAACTGGTTCATCACCCCGTACCACACACCCACCGCCAGGAAGCCGAAAAAGGTTCCGGTCCAGGGCGTCAGGGGATGGTCCGGCGGCTGGAAAACGGTCAACCGGTTATAGTCGCCATACTGGGTGAGATGCGGCGCGCTGGCGTCCAGCGCCTGCTTCCAGATGCCGCTGTCGCCGACATTCTTCTGGATGACATAGGTAAAGCCATCGATGATGCCGCCCGAAGGCGTCATGGCTTTCAGCGCCAGGATGGTCAGCAAGGTCACGCCGCCAATTTTGACAATAGCCGTCAGCACCCCGGTCCAGGCGACGGTGTTGAGACCGCCATACACCGCCCAGCCACCGGCGAAGATGCCGGTGCCGATGATGCACCACAAAAGCGGCCAGCCGAAGAAGCCCGACAGCGCCAGGCCGCCGGCATACATCACCGCCGCCATGAAGATGGTGATGTTGGCGAAGATGGTGAGCAGCGCGAAGGCCAGCCGCACCCCGGGCCCGAAGCGCTGCGCCAAATATTGCGGCACCGTGACCACCCGCGCCCGGATCAGGAAGGGCACGAAGAGGAAAACGATGATGACTTCCGCCAGAGTGGTCTGCCACTGGGCCAGGGCGGTCGGCATGCCCATGATATAGCTGGCGCCGACCAGGCCGATGAAATGCTCGGTCGAGACATTGGCGGCGACGTAACTGCCGCCCACGGCATACCAAGGCAGCCGGCGACCGGCTAAAAAATAGTCAGTTGTGGAAGAACGCTCGCCGCGGCCGGAGAAAAAACCGACAAGACACAATGCCGCAAGAAAGACGAAGAACTCGATATAATCGAGCGGCAACATCGCCATAGTCGAATTCGAGCCCACGATTTTCCCCGTCGGGCGCTTTTTTGCCCGCCCATTTTGGGGCTAGTGTAACCGGCAACCCCGCCACCGCAAGACCATGACCGAACAACCCAAATTGCCCCGCGAAGACCGGGCTTCGATCCGGCTTTTGGGCCGGCTTTTGGGCGAGGTGATCCGCGAGCAGCATGGCGATGAGGCTTTTCAATTGGTGGAAGGCATCCGCCGCCAGTCGGTGGGGGACTATCGCTCGGGCGAAGGAACCGGGGAGAGCGCGCTGGACCTGCTCAAGGGCCGCAGCCACCGGGAAATCCTGCTCCTGATCCGCGCCTTCTCCATCTTTTCCCAATTGGCCAATATCGCCGACGATCATATCGCACGGCGTGAGACCAAGGCGCTAGGTTCGGGCGCGGCGCAGCGCATGGAATTGCATCCCGGCCTTACCACCAAGCGGGTGCGCGCCTATCTCAAGGACGCGCTGTTTGTGCCGGTAATTACCGCCCATCCCACCGAAGTGCGGCGCAAGTCCATCCTGGACCGGGAAAACGAGATCAGCGAGCTTTTGGAGCGGCGCGACGCGGCCAGCATCCAGACCGCCGAGCGCGACGAGATCGATGTGCAGCTCAAGCGCGCCATCCGCATCTTGTGGCAAACCCGCATGCTGCGTTCCAACCGCATCGCGGTGCAGGACGAAATCGAAAACAATCTGGCGATTTTCGCCCGCACTTTTCTGCCGGGCCTGCCGCTGGTCAAACGCCGCCTGGCGCGCCTGTTCAAGCTGGACGGCGAGGTCGTGCCGTATCTGCGGCCGGGTTCCTGGGTGGGCGGCGACCGCGACGGCAATCCCAATGTCTCGCCGGAAACCCTGGACTATGCCGTGCGCCGCCAGGCCGAAATCGTGCTGGATTATTATCTCAGCGAGATCCATGCCCTGGGCGCAGAACTGTCGCTGTCGGATTCCCTGGTCAAGACCAGCGAAAAACTGCGCGCCCTGGCGGCCGACCAGGTTTCGGTGCATCAGGAAGACGAGCCGTACCGGCGCGCGCTGGTCACCTGTTATGCCCGCATGGCGGCAACCCGCACCGCCTTGCTGGGCGCGGGCCCCGTCAGGCCGCCGCGCTTCAAGGCCGATCCCTATACCGCGCCGGAGGAGTTCGCCGCCGATCTGGACGTGATCGCGGCGTCGCTGGCGGAGAATGGCGACGCCGATCTGGGCGAAGGCCGGTTGCTTAATCTGCGCGAGGCGGTCGGGGCGTTCGGTTTTCATCTCGCCACCATGGATGTGCGCCAGAACAGCGACGTGCATGAACGCGCGGTGGCGGAACTGCTCAAGACCGCCGGTGTGGCGGACTATCTGGCCTTGGATGAAAAAGATCGCGCCGCGCTTTTGCTGGGCGAGTTGGCCCATGCCCGGCCCTTGCGTTCGCCTTATGCGGATTATTCCGCCGAAACCGCGCGCGAGCTGGCGATTGCAGACAAGGCGGCGGCGCTGAAGAAAAATTTCGGCACCGGCGCGATCGCGCAATATGTGATTTCCAAGGCCGCCACGCCGTCCGACCTGCTGGAAGTCGCCACCCTGATGAAGGAAGCCGGGCTGTTTTTGCCCGGCGAGACGCCGCAAGCGCGGCTTCGCATTGTGCCGCTGTTCGAAACCATCGAGGATTTGCGCCAGAGCGCGGCGGTGATGGAATCCTATTTTCAGGCCGCCCTGCCCCGGGTGACGATCGCCGCCCAGGACAATCTCCAGGAAGTGATGATCGGCTATTCCGACAGCAACAAGGATGGCGGCTATGTCACCTCCAGCTGGGAAATCTATTCCGGCATCGCCCGGCTGGTGGCGCTGGGCAAGACTCATGGCGTCCGCATGCGCTTTTTCCATGGCCGGGGCGGCGCGGTCGGCCGCGGCGGCGGTTCCAGCTTCGACGCCATCCGCGCCTTGCCCGCCGAGGCGTCGGCCCACGGCATCCGCATCACCGAACAGGGCGAAGTGGTGGCCTCCAAATATGGCGACATCCATATCGGTCAAGCCAGCTTGGAGACCATTGTCGCGGCGGCCCTGCTGGCCGAGCTTTCGCCGCAAGACGATGCGGTCGACCATGACGGCGGCGCGCTGTTGGACAAGCTTTCCCAGACCGCCTTTCGCGCCTATCGCGGCCTGGTCTATGACACACAAAATTTCGAGCATTATTTCCGCCAGGCCACGCCCTTGCTGGAAATCGCCGACCTCAAGATCGGCAGCCGTCCGGCCTCGCGTACCCAATCCCCCAAAATCGAGGATTTGCGGGCCATTCCTTGGGTCTTTTCCTGGTCCCAGGCCCGCGTGATGTTGCCGGGCTGGTACGGTTTCGGCACCGCGGCGGCGGAGGTCGGCGTGGACCAGCTGCGGCCCCTCTATAAGAAGTCGGCCTTCTTCCGCACCATGCTGGCCAATATGGAAATGGTGCTGGCCAAATCCAGCCTTTCCATCGCCCGGCGCTACAGCGAATTGGTCGAGGACCGCGATTTTGCCCAGAGCGTGATGACGCGGATCGAGGCGGAGTGGCAGCTGGCCCATGACGCGCTTTTGCAGATCACCGAGCAGCCCGAACTCTTGGCGCGCAATCCGCGCCTGGCCGATTCCATCCAAAGCCGCCTGCCTTATGTCAACGCGCTCAACCATCTGCAGGTGGACTTGCTGCGGCGGCGGCGCGAGGGCGATGCCGGTGCCGAGATCCATGCCGGCATCCATATGTCCATCAACGGCGTTGCGGCCGGCTTGCGGAATAGCGGCTAAAAAAAATCAATTAGGAGAAGATCACCGTCTTCTTGCCGTTGAGCAGGATGCGGTGCTCGCAATGCCATTTAACGGCGCGCGCCAGGGTGCGGCTTTCGATATCGCGGCCCACCGAGACATAGTCATTCGCGTCCAGGGCATGGGTGACGCGCTCAACCGATTGATCGATGATCGGGCCTTCATCCAGATCGCCGGTGACATAATGGGCGGTCGCGCCGATCAGCTTGACGCCGCGCTCATGCGCCTGGGTGTAGGGATTGGCGCCCTTGAAACTGGGCAGGAAGCTGTGATGGATGTTGATGATCCGGCCCAAACGCTCCTTGCAGAAACCGTCCGACAGGATTTGCATATAGCGCGCCAGAATTACCAGATCGATTTTATGGTCCTGGAGCAATTCGGTCAGCCGCGCTTCCTGCTCCGCCTTGTTCTGGCCGGTCACGGGCAGATGGACGAAGGGAATATTCTGCGCCGCCGCGACATCGGCAAAATCGCGATGGTTGGAAACGATCAGCGGCACATCCATGGCAATCGCGCCGATGCGCACCCGGTACAACAGATCGACCAAGCCGTGGCCGAATTTGGACACCATGATCACCGCACGGGTCTTGCGGCTATTGTCGAAGAACTGAGCCTCCATGACGAAATTCCGCGCGATGGGGGCAAAATCGCTTTCCAGCCGGGAAATTTCCGCCCCGCCTTCCGACTGGCCATGCACCCGCATGAAAAAACATCCATTGGCGCGGTCGCCGAACTGCTGGCTGTCCAGGATGTTGCAGTTGCGCTCGAACAGAAAACGGCTGACCTCGGCCACAATGCCGCGACGGTCGGGACAGGAAAGCGACAGGACAAAATCGGGATGTGCCATGATCATAGGGATAGCGGTGGCCAAGTCTTGAGGCAAATGATGGCCCATAAGCCTTAAAACGCCGTTGCGCGGGCCCGCCTAATAGTCTGAAATCGGCCCATAAAGCCCCTGCGAGGGCATTGGAGGATGTCATGAAGGTGGGAGTTTTCACGCCCTTATTGTCGGCTTTGCCGCTGGATGCGGTTTTGAAAAAGCTGAAGTCTCTGGGCATCGACACGGTGGAATTCGGCACCGGCAACTATCCCGGCGATGCCCATGCCAAATTGTCCATGCTGGACAATCCGTCCGAGCTTCAAACCTTCAAGAGCAAAATCGCCGATGCCGGGATGACGATTTCGGCCCTGTCCTGCCATGGCAATCCCTTGCATCCCGACAAGGAAATTTCCGCCAAGCATCGCGAAACCGCGCATAAGACCATTCTGCTGGCGGAGAAGCTTGGTGTGAACACGGTGGTGGATTTCTCCGGCTGCCCCGGCGATTCCCCCAATGCGAAATTTCCCAACTGGGTCACCTGCCCCTGGCCGCCGGATTTTCTGGATGTGCTGAACTGGCAATGGGACGAAGTGGTGACACCCTATTGGAAGAGCCACGGCAAATTCGCCGCCGATCACGGCGTCAAGATCGCCATCGAAATGCATCCCGGCTTTGTCGTCTACAATCCCGAAACGATGTTGAAACTGCGCGCCATCGCCGGACCGTCGGTGGGCGCCAATCTCGACCCCAGCCATCTGTTCTGGCAGGGCATCGATCCCATCCAGGCGGTGCGCGTGCTGGGTGACGCCATTCACTATGTCCATGCCAAGGACACGCAGATCTTTTCCGCCAACACAATTCGCAACGGCGTGCTGGACACCAAGTCCTATACCAATGAGCGCGAACGTTCCTGGATCTTCCGCACCGTCGGCTATGGCCATAGCGCGGAATGGTGGA
>CBHTTW010000009.1:0-21963 GCA_966096025.1 uncultured Alphaproteobacteria bacterium
ACCTGCCCCTGGCCGCCGGATTTCCTGGATGTGCTGAACTGGCAATGGGACGAAGTGGTGACGCCCTATTGGAAAGCGCATGGCAAGTTCGCCGCCGATCATGGCGTGAAGATTGCCATCGAAATGCATCCCGGCTTTGTGGTCTACAATCCCGAGACCATGCTCAGGCTGCGCGCCATTGCCGGGCCGTCGGTGGGCGCCAACCTGGATCCCAGCCATCTGTTCTGGCAGGGCATTGACCCCATCCAGGCGGTGCGCGTGCTGGGTGATGCCATTCACTATGTCCATGCCAAGGACACGCAGATCTTTTCCGCCAACACGGTTCGCAATGGCGTGCTGGACACCAAGTCCTACACCAATGAGCGCGAACGCTCCTGGATCTTCCGCACCGTGGGTTACGGCCATAGCGCGGAATGGTGGAGCGAATTCATCTCCACCTTGCGCATGTATGGTTATGACAATGTCCTGTCCATCGAGCATGAAGACAGTTTGATGTCGCCGGACGAAGGCCTGACCAAGGCGGCGGCGCTGCTGAGCCAGGTGATCATCAAGGAAAAGCCCGCCGCGGCCTGGTGGGTATAATGGATCGAATTCGTACCGCGGTGATCGGCACCGGCTTCATGGGCCGGGTCCATCTGGAAGCCCTGCGCCGCGTCGAAAATGTCGATGTGGTGGAAATTGCTGCGACATCTGCGGACAAGGCGCGCGGCGCGGCGGCCGGCTACAATGTCCTGAACGCCACCGGCGACTGGCATGACGTGATCCACGATCCGTCGATCGATGCGGTGCATGTCACCACCCCCAATGTCTCGCATTTCCCCATCGTCAAGGCGGCGCTGGAAGCGGGAAAGCATGTGTTGTGCGAAAAGCCGCTGGCGATGAGTGTGGAAGAAGCGCAGATCCTCACCGATCTGGTGGCGGCCAAAAAGCTGCGCGGCGGGCTGTGCCACAATCTGCGCTATTATCCGATGGTGCAGCAGATGCGCCGGATGCGCGAAGCAGGCAGCTTCGGCGATATATTGGTGGTCCAGGGCACCTATTCCCAGGATTGGATGCTGTATGAAAGCGACTGGAACTGGCGGGTTGATCCCAAGGTCAGCGGCGATTCACGGGTGATGGCCGATATCGGCTCGCACTTTTTCGATATGGCCGAGCATGTCACCGGGCTGAAAGTTTCGGCGGTGTGCAGCGATTGGCAGATTTTCTATCCCACCCGCAAACAACCCGTTGTTGATTCAAGTGGGGGCGGCGGGGAAAGCTTTTCCGGCAAGCTGGGCAGTGCGGGCGAAACGGTGGACACGCCGATTGTCACCGAGGATTTCGGGGCGACGTTGTTTCGCATGGGCCGCGCCCGCGGGGCGATGACCGCCAGCCAGGTTTCGGCCGGGCGCAAGAACGGATTGGTGCTGGAAATTTACGGCACCAAGGGCGGCGCCACCTGGCGTCAGGAAAGTCCCGAGGAATTGTGGCTGGGCCATCGCGATGCGCCCAATCAAATGTTGCTTAAGGACCCTTCGCTGATGATCGAAGCGGCGCGCGGCTTTGCCGATTATCCCGGCGGTCATGCCGAAGGCTATCCCGACACCCACAAGCAGCTGTTCCGCCGCTTTTATGCGTCGATCAGCGATCCGGCACTGACACCCGACTATCCGCAGCTGGCAGATGGCCTCAGGCAGATGAAGATTTTGGAAGCCGAAATGGCCAGCCACAAGGCGCGCGCCTGGATGGACGTTCCGGCCTGATCCTCACCAATCAATCTGCAGCAGGGAAATCGAATGGTGCGGCATGTCGGTGCTGACCGTGACCGCGCCGCCTTTGGCATCGATCCAGCGCGGCGATTCCAGCAGTTGCAGGCCATCCTTGCTTTTCAATTCCGCATACTGCGCAGGCGAAGGATTTTGCGGCGAGCCCATCGCCTTCCAGACCGTATAGGCGTTGGAATGGCTGTCATCGATGCGGTAATGGGTCAGCCGCACCCGTGACGCGCCTTTGGGCAAACCGGTTACGGTGACAGTGGCGGGCGCGGACGGCCCGGGTTTTTCCGCGTCATGATAATTCCACAGCATGACCGCGGCCTGCCGCGCATTGGCCGTGGCAAAGGCATCGACGGTGGCAGAGCCGCGGACGCCGCTGGCGATGATGTCGTCCAGCTTCACCTGCCCGCTGCTGGAAACCCCGACCCGCCGGCCGTTCATCAGCGCCGCCATGCGGAAGAAGTTCAGCACCGGCTTGTCGATGCCGTTGGTTGCCAGCGAGCGGAAGCCCTCGAAATACTCCCTGTTCTCGAACTCAAACGACCAGCTCAGCATCGAAATCAGGTTGACCTTGTAGCGGTCCGCCAGTTCGAACAGGCCCTTATAGGCGGCGGCGGTATAAGAGGGATAAAGCGTGCCGTTGCGATAGCCGTTGGCCGGATTGACCTTCATGGAACAGGCGGCGCAGCCTTCCGGGTCGGCCTCGCTCAAGATGATCGGCAGCTTGTTCATCTTGTGGCGGGCGACGATTTCGAAGCCCTTGGCGACATCGTTCATTTCCTTGGCCAGGCCCATCACCACTTCGCCGCCCTCGATCTGCGGGCGGCCCTTGGCATGGAAGGAGATGAAATCCAGCGGCACCTTGGCCTCGGTGACATGGGTGAGGAAATCGTCGAGGAATTTGTATGCTTTTTCCGAGCCGGGTCCGGTGGTGGCGGGACCGCCGACCATCGCGCCCGGCAGCGCGGCGCGCACCCCGGCCACCGCCGTGTCGTACAGCTTCCAATATTCCTGCGGCGTGCCGTGCCAGTAATCGATGTCCGGCTCGTTCCAGACTTCGAAATACCAGCCCCTCACCGTTTCGGCTCCGTAACGCTGCACCAGATGCGCGGTGAAGACCCGCACCAGCTCCTGCCATTTGGCATAATCCTTGGGCGGCGCCTGCACGCTGCCTGCCGTGGTGCGGCCGGGATAAGGAACCTGATATTCGTTGGTGCCGCTGGTCAGGTCCTTGGGCATGAAGCCCAGCTCCACCATGGGCACCACACCTGCGGCTTTATATTCGTCGAAAATCCCGTCCAGGATGGTGAAGTCGTAGATCGGCTTGTCGCCGGCATCCTCGCGATAGACATTAGTCGAGCTCCATTTCAGCTCGGCGGTGCCGTCACCCGTGGTGAAAAGATGATGCGCCCGGACATAGACCGGCACCGGGCTGAGGTCGCGCAGTTCCCGCAGCAGCTTCTTGCCATCGCGGCCAGTGGTGTAATTGGCCTCGTCATAGCCGAACCAGCTGTAAATCGGTTTATAGGGTCCGGCCGTCTTGCCCAGATCGACCGAAATCGCCACAGGTTTCGTCAGGGGAACCTGTTGGGCGAAAGCCCCGCCAGAGGTTAGTATCGCGGCCAAGAGCAAGGCGGGGAACTTCATAATATCCTCCCAAGGGCAAATGCGTCTCGCGGCATTTGTCAGACATATTAGCGCGAGGCGGGGAAAGAATCGTCATGAAAAAATTTCTGCTGCTTGCGGCCGCTGTCCTGGCCCTGGGCGGAGCCGGCCAGCCTGCTTCCTATCCCGCCACTTATCCAGAATGGGCCTATGGCGTGCCGACCCCGGAAAACGAAGCCACCGCGCCGCGCGATGACGGCACTGTATACAGCCTGCCGGGATCGGACGGCCGTTTCACCCGCAGCCAGATCAGCGGCGCGGGACGGAAAGCGCCGGCCGACTGGTATCCCGGCGATCATCCGGCCATGCCGCGCATCATTGCTGCGGGCGATCCGGGGCGCGAGATCACCGCCTGCGCCGCTTGTCACTATCCCAACGGCAAGGGCCGCCCCCAGAATGCCAATCTGGCGGGATTGAACGCGGCCTATATGGCGCGGCAGTTGCGGGAGATGAAAGCGGGCTCGCGCAAAAGCGCCGAACCCCGCAAGCATAATGCCCAGCAGATGGTGGATTTCGCCAAGGCGATGACGGAGGCGGAAATCGTCGAAGCTGCCGCCTATTACGCCTCCTTGCGTCCCACCGTTCCGATCAAAGTGGTTGAGACCGCCACGGTGCCGAAAATGCGCAGCCAGGAAGGCATGTGGCTGCCGCATGAAGACCGCAGCCGCCAGCCCATCGCAAACCGGGTGATTGAAACCCCCGCCAATGTCGATCGCGAGCAGCTGCGCGATCCGCATGCCGGGTTCATCGCTTATGTGCCGGTGGGCGCGGTGGCCAAAGGCCGTCGCCTGGCGGCACAGCATGGCTGCGACGGTTGCCATGGCCCGGGCCTGCGCGGCGGCATCGACGAAACACCCGCCATCGCCGGGCGCTCGCCCAGCTATCTGGCGCGGCAATTGTACGACTTCCAACAAGGCGCGCGGCATGGCGAAATGGCGGCGGCGATGCTTGAGGTCAGCGCCAAGCTGACCGCGGCCGACATCGTCAACCTGACCGCCTACACCGCATCCTTGAAAGCAAAATAATGACCAAACCCGTTGTGGCCGTGACCTTCGGCGATGCCTCCGGCATCGGCCCCGAACTGGTGGCGAAACTGCTGACCCGTCCCGAAGCCTTGGCCGCGGCCGATATCCTGCTGGTGGGCGACGCCTGGGTGTGGGCGGAAGGCCAGCGAATTGCCGGAACCGCGACGGCGGTGAAGACCATTGGCAGTTTTGAGGAAGCGCGCAACGGCGGCGGCACACCGATGCTGCTGGAACTGCAAACCGTGGCCAAGACCGATGTCACGCCTGCACAAGTCACCATCGCGGCGGGCAAGGGCGCGCGCCTGGCCCTGACCGCCTGTCTGGATGCGGTCAAAGCCGGCCAGATCGATGCCATCTGCTTTGCCCCGCTCAACAAGCAGGCGATGAAAAAAGGCGGCATGGCGTTCGAGGACGAACTGCATTTCTTCGCCGATTATTTCGGCGTCACCGACTATTTTTGCGAGTTCAACACTTTGGGCACGCTTTGGACTTCGCGCATCTCCAGCCATATCCCGCTGGCCGACATTCCCAAATACGTCACCAAGGACCGCATCAAGGCGGCGGCGCGTCTCACTTACAAAACCCTTCAAAAAGCTGGTTTTGCCAATCCCCGTGTGGCGGTGGCGGCGCTCAATCCCCATGGCGGCGACGGCGGCACCTGCGGCCGCGAGGAGATCGACATTATCGAACCGGCGGCGCGGGAATTGAATCAAGAAGGCCTGCCGATCCTGGGGCCCTTCCCCGCCGACACGATTTTCCTGAAAGCGCGCGATGGCGCCTTGGACAGCATTGTCACCATGTATCACGACCAGGGCCAGGTCGCGGTCAAGCTGCTGGGTTTTGAGCGCGGCGTCACGGTGGCGGGCGGCTTGCCGGCGCCCATTACCACGCCAGCGCATGGCACGGCTTTCGACATCACCGGCCAAGGCAGAGCCAATGCCGAGGCGATGACCCAGGCCTTGCTGCTGGCAGCAAAAATGGGCAGTGCGCGCCTTACTTAGGTCCCGGCAGCGGTCGATACGCCACCCGGTCCATCTGGAAGGAACTGATCCACAGCGTGTTGCCGATCACCATGCCGGTGGCGATGCCGCCGAAACTGGGATTGGGTTCGCCATAGGCCAGGATTTTCCAAGTCATCGCCTTGGGGTCGAGCTGCGAGATCACCCAGCCGCGATGGCAGCTCATATTGCCCTTGGCGTCCTGAATCTGCTTGCGGGTGCCGCCGCAGGATGGTTCGTCGAACATCATGCCCGCCGCGATCAAGCGATTGCCGCTCCAATGGATATTATCGAGATTGTAAAATGGTGTGCGGATGGTGCGCAGCGGCTTGGCGGTATTGGCGCGGGAATAGACCGCCACCGTCTGGGTGCCGGAGACCGCGATAAAGAATTCGCTTTCATCGGGGGAAATCTCGATGCCGTTATTGCCGGCCAGTTCGGTGCCCTTCAGCAACTGCAGCTTCTTGTCCGCCGGTTTCCATTGCCAAACCCCGCCGGTGATATTGCCGCTGATGAAATCGGTGGCTTTGCCATGCATCTGCACATTGGCCAGGATGGTGCCGTCACGGGTGGCGGTGACCGAATTGGTCCGGTAGTCGGCGGGCAGCTTGACGCAACCGGTCCAGCTGATGGCGGGCGTCGCGCCGCGCGCATCCACGGCGAAAACCTGGATGCTTTCAAACGGCGCATGGGTCACGGCATAGAGCGTGTATGTGCCCGCGGCCTGCGCCGGGCGAAGCGCCAGGCCATGGGTGTTGAAGCGATCCGGCACCTTGGGACAGTCGGGATAGGTTTTGAGGTCGGGCTTGCTGGCGCCGGTGAAGAAGCGCCGTGCCGTCTTGGCGTCGCTGTCGATCAGCGAGAGGCCGCCATCCTCGCCCATCTCACTGGCGATCACCCATTTGCCGGCGCCGATCTGCAGCAGGTCTTCCGGCTGATTGAGGCCGCAGATGAATTTGAGCCCCATGGAGGGTGCGCAAGACGGGGATTCGGTGGCGGGATGCGGCACACCGGCGGGCTGTTGTGCCGAGGCGGCGAGCGGCAGCATCGCCAGCAGACTGATGGCCATCCAGTTTTTCATGCGCGTCCCCTGCGGGTTTTGCGGGAATGCTAGCTGTTATTTTGCAGGCGGCAAAGTTGTCACAACGCCATCAGCCTGCAACGGGTCCATTGCCGCCAGATCGGCGCGATAGCTCACCGACTCGGCGGTGGGGAAATTCCTGGGCACCTTCTGCGTCACCCGTCCCGTCGCGGCCCATTCCGTGCCGCGCTGGAAAGTGGTCATGAAGCCGATACAGGACAGCGCCAGGGCGTCATGGCCCATGGTGGTGTGGAAGATGCGACCCTTGCCCCAGCTCAGCGTCATCAGCATCGGCTCGTCAAAACCGGTGCCCTTATTGGCCGGGTCGGCATAGGCGGTGGCCAGCACGGTCATGTTTTTTCCGGGGCCCCGCAGCCTTGTATAAAGCTCGTCGGCGGCATGGGTCCATTCGGCGGGCAGACCGCGCAGAATAGGATGCTGCGGCGCGCGCGCCGTCAGGCGGAACGGCCGGCGCTTGCCATGCATGCCCGCAGGACCCGGCGCGCTATCGGAGGTCAATTTGCCATTCTGATAATACCATTTGGGACCGGCGGGCGCGTCGCGCTTGCGCCAGCCACCGACGCCGATCATCTCATTGAAGGCCGCCCAGTCGGGAAAGGCATTGTCGGCGCCATGCACCACCACCAGCCCGCCGCCATTCTTCATATAGGCCTCGAACTCGGCTTTGAGCGGCGCCGGCCAATCCTGGGAGTCGTAATTCAGCACCACCGCCTGGTATTTGGCGAAATCGGGATGGACGTTTGAGAAATCACCGTCCGAGGGCGGCACGGTAACCACCGTCACTTCAAACAGTCCGGTCTCTTCCAACTGGCGCTTGAAGATTTGGCTGCCCAGCTTCCAGTCGTGATAGGCGGCCGCGCTGGCGCCATCCAGGATCATCACCTTGATCGGCGGCGCGGCCATCGCCACGCCGCTCCACAACGCCAGAAAGGCCGCCACAATCCACTTCATCTTATTTCTCCGGATCGGCGGCGGTGAAGGGCGAGCAGCAGGGCTTGCCGATGGCGCGCAGTTCCATCACTTCGGCGCGGGTGCCGTCGGGATCGAGCAGATTGAGCTGCCACTTGGCGTCGCGCCCGATTTTGGGCACGGTCTGCTGGCCGCGATCGACCTGGCCCTGCAGCCGGTCGTCATTCCACAGCTTGGTATAAGCCGCCTGCATGTTGGGAACACCAAGGGCGAAATGATTGAGCACACCCATCTGCGCCTGGGTCAGCGCGGGATTGGTGGGAATCATATATTCCAGCCAATCGGTGCCGTCCGGCACCTGCTGCGACACCCAGCTGGGTGGCACATCTTCCTTCATGCCGCCGAACCAATAGGGCTTGAAGCCCAGAATGTCGCGGTAGAAACCATCCTGCAGGGCGCGGTCCCTGATGATGGCGCCGACATGGATGATATGGGGGAAAAGCGGATTGGTGGCGACCGCGGCGGGCGAGGCTTGGACGAATTCCACCGTCACGCCTTCGGGGTCCTTGACCTGAAACCATTGGCTGGCGTCGGCGCCCTTGGTCACCGCCTTGGGCACCGCGATTTTCTTGGACGCGAGATAGCGGCGCATGCCTTCGGCGTCGGCGGTGTTGAAGGCGATGTGATCGGCCCGGTTCAGTCCGGCATTGGCCGGCAAGGGCAGCACTTCGATAAACTGCGTGGGCGAGAAGTAATAGCGCGTGCCTTGCGCATTCTCCGGATCGGCCCTCTTCACCGCACCCAGATCGTGGACATAGAAATACTCGGCTTTGGCGGCATCACTGGCATAGACCGACAGATGCGAGACCGAGGTGATGGAGGGCCGCGTCTGAGCGTCGGCGGGGGCCGCGGCATTGCAAAAAGCCGCTCCAAACAAGGCCAAAAGCACCGTTTTCCGCATCCCGCCTCCCGTTATTTTTGAGGGAGTATAGCGGGTTACGGTATCGCTAACAGGGGGCTGGCAGGCCGCCCCCTGCTAATAAGAATAGCGCAGCCCGGCGAAGTAGTTGGTGCCGGTATAGTGATTGTAATACAGCCGCTGACCGATCGAATCCGCCAGCTGGGTGCTGGGCTGGTTGGTCAGGTTGATGGCGTCGAAGGTCACGGTGAAATTGTCGTTGATCCTGTAGCTCGCCGCCATATCAAGGTTGAGGGTCGAGGTGTTGATCAGGAAGTCGTTCAGGTTGCCCGGATTGACGCCGCCATTGGGAATATACTTGCTGCGATAGGTCGCCGTGCCGCGCAGCATGAACTGGCTATCGTCATAATAGAGCGTGCCGCTCCAGGAGGTATGCGATAGGCCGGTCAGATCGGCCTTGGTCAACACCGAACCGTCGGTGTTGAAATAGGTCTGGGTCGCCTGCACGAATGTGATGTTGCCGGTGAAGCCGGTATTGGCCAAAATACTCGGCAGGAAATCGAACGGCTGCTGCCAGGAGATTTCCGTGCCGTAAAGCGGCGCGCCCTTGGAATTGATCGGCTTGGAGAACAGCCAGGTCGCCGCCTCGTTGCAACCGGTGGCGGGCGGGGCGACATAGGAAGCGCCGCAGGCCGGCTGCACCAGCGACGTCGGCACGCCATCGGTATTCTGGTTGAAGGCGATGGACTGGCGCACCGTCTGGATCAGCGAGTCCAGATGCTTGTAGAAGAAGGCGACTGAGAACAGCGCGCCTTTGGTGTAATACCATTCGAACGACAGGTCCGCCGTCTTGGCGCGGAACGGATTGAGGTTCGGGTTGTTCAAGGTGACATTGAAATTGCTGCCCGTAACCGTGGCGGTGGCGCCGCCGGGCAGCAGGTTGATCAGGTCCGGGCGCGCCATCACATAGGCGGCGCCGAACCGGACCAGGAAATTGTCCGCCGGCTCCAGCACCGCATTCATCGACGGCAGGAAGTCATGATAGGTGCGCGACAGGTTGCTGGTGATGATCGACTTTGTACCGGGATCGAAGCTGAAGCCGATTGATTCCTGGGTGGTCTCGACATAGCGGGCGCCGATATTTCCGCGGAAGGGCGCGCCATAGAATTGCGCATTCCAATCGCCCTGAATCCAGACGCCGACGTCGCTTTCCCGGATGATGCCGTTCTGACTGAGGAACTGACCCGGACCTTGCAGGAAGGCCGAGCAGCCGGGCGCCGCATTGCAAGGCGCCGCCCCGCTGGCCTGCACCGTGGGGAACTGGGTCTGGTCCCAGATATGGAACTGGTTGTTGAAGGCGTCGATGTTGGGCACTGCCCAGGTGGCCGGCGTGCCCGCGCCGATATCGATGCCGTGGATGGTGGCCAGCTGGGAATTGGCCGCCAGCACCGCATTGGTCGTCATCGCGGCCGGAATGATATTGTCCTGGCTGGCGGTGGTGCCGTTGGTGCGCGCGGTGATGGTGGCGCTATAGCCGTAATTCTTGTAATCGACGCCGCCTTTGACATCCAGCCAATCCGTGGCCTTCCAGGCAAAGTCGGCCTGAATGGTGCGATAACTGCTGTGCAGGTAGTTCTGGCGCGAGCGGATCTGCGACAGGAACCAGCCGTTGGTCGAGGTGACATCGACATTGCCGTAGGTCAGCGCGGGCAGTTGGCTCAGGCCGCCGCGATAATCGAAGGAATAGGGATTGGCCAAGGTGCCCGCCCCGCCGCCCGCTCCGCCGGGGCATCCCGCCAGGGTGCCGGTCGAGGATGTGACGGTGGTGCAATTGTAATCCATCGTCAGCGTGGTCTGGATGGGATTGTTGTGATTGGACTGGGAATAGCCCAACAAGCCGTGAACCTTGAAGTCATCGCTGAATTCATGCTCGGCATCCAAGGTCACTTCCGTGAAGCGGGTGTCGAGATGGTCCAGGCGATGCTCGGACCGGAGACCGACATTGGCGGCCTGCACATAATTCAGATTGTTGGTGGTGGGATCGATGGCGTAGTTCAGCACCCCGATACTGCCGGTGCCCAGGATAGGCGCCACCAATCCCGGATTGTTGCTGACATTGTTGTTGGAAAAGGATTCCGCTTCCAAATAATATTCGTTGCGCACCACCGCAAAGTCGGCAAACAGCGCATCCAAGGTGAACAGAGTTTGGTCGTCGGGCTGCCATTGCACCGATCCGGTCAGGCCCAGGCGCTTGGAGTGGTTGGTGATATTGTCGTAACGCGGGAAGCGCGGACGGAAGGCCTCGTTCACCATGTCGTAATTGTTCGGCAAGGTGGTGGAGCTGAAATTGGCGCCATTGGCGACTTGGCCCACGGTCTGACGGTTCGGCGCGGTCGCCGATGCGGCGGTAAAAGTCTGGCTCGCGAACGACCCAGGCAGGGCGGAAGGCGGATTGAAGGCGACATAGGCGAAACGCTGGCCGGTGGCGCATTGCGAGGTCGCGGCCGGCACATTGTTGACGCAGCCGGCGATCAAGGGCGGGGTATGACCGGCATTTTGCGCCGTGTTGTCGTTCTGCCAGCGCACCGTGCTGGCGCCGGCTTCCAACCCGTTTTGAATTTGGTAAGCGGCCGAGACCAGCACACCCAGCCTGCCGCCCATGAACGTGTCTGAAATCAAACCGGCAAAACGCGGATTGAAGCCGCCCGACATGTCGTTGTAACCGGCCTGCGAGCTGGCCACCAAGGTGAAGCCCGGCTTGTCGAAGGGATGAGCGGTGTGCAGATCGACGGTGGCGCCCAGCGAGCCTTCTTCCACTTCCGCCGAGGCCGTCTTGTGCACCGTGAGCTGGCTGAACAGTTCCGAGGCGAAGACATTGAAGTCGAAGGAACGGCCGCGATTGGCGCCGCCCGACACGTCTTCCGAGCCGGTGGTGGCAAGCGCTTCCATGCCGTTGATGCGCACCCGGGTGAAGGTGGAATTGAGACCGCGCACCGAAATCTGGCGCCCCTCGCCCTGATCGCGGGCCAAGGTGATGCCGGGAATGCGCTGCAGCGATTCGGAGACATTGAGGTCGGGAAACTTGGCAATGTCCTCGGCCAGGATGCTGTCGGAGGAATCCAGCGCCCGGCGCTTCATGTCCAACGACTGTTCAAGGCTGGAGCGGAAGCCGCTGACCACCACACTTTCCACCGGTGCTGTTCCGCCGGCCACGGTCTGGGGCACCTGCTCCACCGCGCGGCGCATGAAAGGGCGGCGCACAATCAACCCGTTGGAGCCGTCGGCCACGACCTCCAGATTGGTGCCGCGGGTCAGAAGACCCACCGCCTGCCGGGCGCTCATCTCGCCCGAAATGGCGGGGGCGCGCAGGCCCTCCACCGATTCGGGGGTGAACAGAATGCTTTCGCCGGTCTTCTGCGCCACGCTGCGCAACGCGTCCGATAAAGGCTGTTCGGACAAGGAAATTCTGTTGTCCTGGGCCGCGGCGGCGGCATTGATGGACAGGACCGCGACCGTACCGAACAGGATCGAGCGCAAGCAGCGTGAATTGACCATCTATTCCCCCTGGTCTGCGGCCGCTTAGGGGGCCGCTATAGGAAAGCAGACGTTCGGGACGCGTGATTTCCCCACCCCCCTTTAGGGATCGGAATCGGCCGTAAGAACCAAAGTGTCGCCATTCTGCCGCACCGAGATGGGCAGCAATTTTGCCAGGGATTGGGCGAAGGCGCTGTTGTCGCCCACCCGGTACATGCCGCTGACCTTCAGACCGGAGGCGCTGGGGTCCACTTCCAGCCGGACGGTCGAATAGCGGTTCATCTCCTCAGCCACTTGGGCAAGGTTTTCCTTGTCGAACATTTCATAGCCGGTCTGCCAGGCCAGCACATGCGTCATGTCGGGCTTGTCCCGCTTATCGACATCGTTGGAAGCCACCAGCCTTTCGCCGGCCTTCAGCCGCTCGCCCCGGCCCTCGGAGGCCGAAACCGGCTTCACATCGGCTTCGCCATGGATCAGAACCACCTGAACCTTGCCGTCTTCGCAGCGCACATCGAAATTGCAGCGGGTGGCAATAATCTTGCGTTCCGCCGCTTCCACAATGAAGGGCCGCTTGAGGTCCGGAACGATGCGGAAATTGGCCCGCCCATACTCCATATCGACCACGCGGGCGGTTTCGCTGAAGGAAACCGCGACCCGGGTCCGGGCATCGAGGAAAAGCTGGCTGCCATCGTCCAAGGCAACGTGTTTTTGTTCGCCGACTTCGGTTTCGTAGACTTTGGCGCTTGCCGAACGCCAGAACATGGCGCTGCCCCCGGTGACCGCCAGCAACCCTACTCCCGCCAGCAAAGCCCGGCGGCTGGCCAAACCCGGCGGGCGCGCGGCGACGGGAATGCGGCGCAAATCGGCGCCGAAATTCATCTGGTGATCGGTCCGAAGATCCGTAAGCCCGCCGACATCGCTCCACATCCGGTCCACCGCTTCGAAAGCGGCGGCATGCTCGGTACTGGCATTCAGCCAGGCGCGGAAGGCGGTTTCATCGCCGCTGTCGCGGTCCTCGGCATGCAGCCGTGCCAGCCAGGCGGCGGCCTCCGCCCTGACGTCCGGGGATGGCACCAGTTCGGCCATGTCTACCAACCCTCCGCCCATTCGGTGAGGAACAGGGCGGCCCTGGCTATATGCTTTTCCACCGCGCTTTGGCTGATGCCAAGACGCTCGGCGATTTCACGGTATTTCATGCCTTCCAGGCGGTGCATCAGGAACACTTCACGGGTGCGTGGCGTCAGGCGGGATAGACCCTCCCGCACTCTTTCTAGACGAACACGGGCCGCCAAAACCTCATCTTGCAGGGGCGAATTTTCCCGTGCCCCCGACTCTTCCGGCGAAATATCGGCGATAAACCGCTCGTGGCGGTAATTGTCGACACCGATATTGACGGCGGTCCGGACCAGGAAAGCGGCAACATTGTCAACGGCATGCTGGGCGCGATAGCGCATCAGGCGCAAATAGGCGGCATGCAGCAATTCCTCGGGATCGGCGCGGCCGCGGGTCCGCAAACGCACCTCCCTGACCATGCGATCCCAGAATTCGCGGTTGACCGGAATATCCGTCATGGCTCCCCCGAGCCGGTTGACTATAGCGGCAGGAACTGCGCCGGCGCAAAGTTTGCGCCCTGGCTGCCGCAAAAGACCAATGCGTTTCGAGCATCAATGATCTTGTTGCGGCGCAACTTTGCATCGCACCAAGGGCAACGGTCTTCAATCCTTGCGGAAAATACTGTTCGCCAGCCAGGCAGGGCGACTGTCGGCATCCGCCACTCGCCGCGCCAAAGCGGCGACGAAATCATCCAGCTTCACCGCTTCGTCTTTCAACAAGGGCTGACCCAGATCGTCCGACGGCGCGTGATAGCGATTGGCGCGCCAATCATGCTCGATATCGAATTCGCGCGTGCCCTTGGCGAAGCCGAATTTGAACACCAGCGCCGGAATGCCTTCGCGCACAAAATTGTATTGATCGGAGCGGATAAAGACATTGCGGTCCGGCAACGGGTCCGGGATCATCACAAGACCCTGGGATGCCGCCACGGCGCGGGCATCGACGCCCAGGCTGCTTTCCTCCTGGCCCGGCGCATAGAGGGTTTTCAGCGGCCAAAGCGACAGGGCCATGTCGAAATTCAGATTGGCCACAATGTTCGACTTTCCCACCGTCGGGCGGCGGGCATAATAGCTCGAACCCAGCAGCCCCTTTTCCTCGGCGGTGAAAAACAGAAACAGAATCGAGCGCCGCGGCGCGGGACCCGTCTTGAGACGATGAGCGATGTCGAGCACCGTGGCGACACCGGAAGCGTTATCCATCGCGCCGTTATAGATTTTGTCGCCCTTCACGGCGGCGCCGATCCCCAAATGATCCAGATGCGCCGATATGGCGATATATTCGGATTTCAATTTCGGATCGCTGCCTTCCAGCTTGGCCGCGATATTGGGGGAGCTGAGCTTGCTGCGGGTCGCGACAATATCGGCCTTAAGACGGTAAGCGAGCGCAAAGCGCGGCACCGGCTTGGACGCGTCGGCCAGCGCGGCCAGTTCAGAGAAACTATGGCCGCTGCCCTTGAACAACATCTCTGATTGGGCGGGGTCGAAGCTGGCGGTGAAGAAGGGCTTGTTGCTGTCGCGCAATTTGGCGTCGGCCAGGTACATGCCAGGCCCGCGCACCAAAGTCCTTTGCCGTTCCCAGGGAATTTCCACCTGTTTGGGCGTGGTGAGGGTGATGATACCCAGCGCGCCCTGTTTGCCGAGTTCCGCATTGCGCTCAAAGCGGACATGGGATTTCAACGCGCCCGGCAATGTCGCGGGCCCACCGCTGACCACCACCACGATCTTGTCTTTAAGATCCAACCCGGCGAAATCGTCATGGCCATGTTTGGGCAGATGCAGGCCGTAACCGATGAAAACCAGCGGCGCATCGATCCGGTTGGGGCGCGGGCCGCCGCCTGCCGCGATCAGCATCTGCACGCCGAGTTTCAGCACTGTGGAGGTGCCATCCGCCGCCGCCAGTGACGCGCGGCTGGCATCCTGATCGACCAATTGCTGCTCTAGCGCCACCGGCTGGAGATAGCCCTTGATGCCGACAGGCTTGAGCCCCTCCTCTTTCAGGCGCCCGATCACATATTGCGCGGCGCGGTCATAGCCGGGCGAGCCGGTCAGCCGGCCTTCCATGCCGTCGGCGGCAAGCGTGGAGACATCGGCCCACCATTGGCTGGCCGCGTCCGCCGCCAGAACGGGAAGCGGAAGCGCCAACAGGACACACAACAGGACCGCGCGGATGGGCATGCCGATTCCCCTTATTGTTGGACCCAGGGTGGCACGCTGCTCTTGCGGCGGGAAGGGCATTGCGCAGCTGACATTTCTGCTTTCGCCTTTTCGTACAGCAGCTTGACCTGTTTTTGGGCAAAACTATTTTCGCGAACCATCGTTGCGCGCCCTGCCCGGCATCGCTTTAATTCCCAAGCGGCGCAGACAGAATCGCGTCCATGCAAGTGCCGAAAACAGGCACGCAGAGGCAAACCCAGGCAAGGAAAAGTGAAGGCCGCAGCGCGGCAACGTCTTTGTCACGGGGAGATAGCATGACTGACCAGCCCTCAGCGCCAAGCCGGCGTTCCCTTCTCAGCATGATCGGCGTGGTGGCGGGCAGTGCCGCCATGTACCACGCCATGACCGAGCTGGCGCTGGCTGATACCTCAACCTTCAAGGAACCGATCAAACTGTCACCGCCCCCGCCCGGCACTTCGGTGCTGGTGCTCGGCGCGGGCATCGCCGGCATGGTCGCGGCGATGGAGCTGCGCGATGCGGGTTATAAGGTGCAGGTTCTGGAATATAATGGCCGCGCCGGCGGACGGAACTGGTCGCTCTATGGCGGCGACAGTTATACCGAACTGGGCGGCTTCACGCAGAATGTGCAGTTCGATGCCGGCCAGTACATCAATCCCGGCCCGTGGCGCTTGCCCTATCACCATCAAGGCATCCTGCACTATGTGAACCGGCTTGGGGTGGCACTGGAGCCTTTCACACAGGTCAACTACAACGCCTACGTCCATTCGACCGATGCTTTTGACGGCAAGCCGCAGCGCTATCGTACGATACAGGCCGATTTTTATGGCCAGGTTGCCGAGCTTCTGTCCAAAACGACCAAGCAAGGCGCGCTGGACCAGGCGGTGAGCAAAGAGGACCGCGAGATCCTGATGACGGCGCTCAGGGAATGGGGCGCATTGGACGCCAGCCACCAGTATGCCACGGGCCTGGAAGCCGGCGAACGCCGTGGCTTCGCCACCGATCCAGGAGGCGGGTTGAACAGCGTGGCAATCGCGGGCAAGCGCATCGAGATGAGCGACCTGCTCAAGTCCGGCATGTGGTCTTCGATCGGCGCGGGCCTGTCCTATGACATGCAGAGCTCGATCTTCCAGCCCAAAGGCGGCATGGGTCAGGTCGGCAAGGCTTTCGGCAAGGCGCTGGAACCGCTGATCCAGTACAATTGCAAGGTCGTGGAAATCAAGCAGGGCGACGCGAAGGTCGATGTTTCCTACATCGACAGCCGCGCCGGCGGCACACCCAAGACAATCAGCGCGGATTGGTGTGTCTGCACGATCCCAGCCTCGGTACTCAGCCAGATTCCGATGAATGTGGGCGGACCGATGAAGACCGCGATCAACCAGATTCCCTATATGGCGGCGCTGAAGGTCGGGCTTCAGATGAAGCGCCGGTTCTGGGAACAGGACGAGCATATCTATGGCGGCGTCACCTATACCAATCAGCCCAACACCATGATCGGCTATCCGCAATGGGACTTCTTTTCCAAGGGCAAGGGGGTTCTTTTGGGGTCCTATTGCTTCGGCACCCCGGCCTATATTGCCGCCGCCAAGCCGCCCGAGGAACGCATCAAGGATGCCTTGGAATACGGCGCCAAAATTCATCCGCAATATGCCACGGAGTATGAGTGCGGCGTTGCGGTGGCCTGGCACCGCGTGCCCTGGACCTTGGGATGCGCCGGATTCTGGACCGAGGCATCCCGCGCCCAGCATTACGACAATCTTTGCGCCATCGACGGACGCATTGTGTTGGCGGGCGAGCATGCCTCGCGCATTCCCGCCTGGCAGGAAGGCGCCGTGACCAGCGCCTTGGACGCCATAACCCGCCTGCACAAGAAAGCGATGAGCGTATGACCATGAAGACCAAGGCAACCTTCCGCCTGCTTGCCGGCGTCCTGACGCTGATCGCGACTGCCGCTTCGGCCGATACCGCCGGCCCGGCGCCAAAACCACCCGCACACGGCCCCGCCATCACCGGCTTCTTCTCGCCTTTCCCCTTCCAGGGTGGCGAAGCGATCTACAAAGGGATGTGCCAAGGCTGTCATATGCCGGACGCCAAGGGCGCGGTGGGCGCGGGTGCCTATCCCGCTCTGGCCAGGGACGAAAACCTGGAGACCGCGGCTTATCCGGTCGCCATCATACTGAAAGGCCAGAAGGCCATGCCGTTCTTCGGCATGCAGCTCGATGACCAGCAAGTCGCCGACGTGGTGAACTATGTGCGCACCCATTTTGGCAACAAATATCGCGACAAGGTGAAGGCGGCGGACGTAAAGTTGCTGCGCTAGGCGTTATCGGACGGGCAGCCGGCTACGAAACCGCGCCGTTTCAGAGCTGTTTGCCCATTCGCGTGATCGGCACGGTCACACCGCCTGGCGTGGGCACTTCCATGCGCTCGATCTCTTCATAGCCGCAAGCACGGTAGAGCGGCTCGCCGCCCGCCGTGGCGCCGAGTTCGGCGCGGCTGAAACCTTCCGCGCGCGCCGCAGCCTCGCACAATTTCAGGATTTGCCGCCCCACGCCCTGGCGCACAAAGCTAGGGGCCGTATACATGGCGCGTATCCGGGCTGCTTCCGTTGCCGGATCGAGCAACCGCGCGTCGCGGCCTGCCGTGTGGTTATGGCCGAACAGGGTGGCGCGCCGGCTCCAGCCGCCGCAACCCGCCATGGTTCCGTCGCTCTCCAGGATGAAATAAGTGCCGTCCGCGATCAATTGGCTGTCCACGCCCATCACCGCGAAGGAAGCCTGAACTTTTTCCGGCGTCAGGAATTGCGGCAGCAATTGTTTGATCGCCGCCGTCATCAAAAGCTGCAAGGCGGGCAGGTCAGCGGCGGTGGCGAGGCGATGGGTAAACATGCCGTCTTGTAGCTGGAAATGCCTGCGAATGCAGGCGCAATGATTGGCCAGCCTGCTGTGGCCAGTGCTCAACTTTGCGTCATTCGCGCCAAATGCTTTGGCCGGGACGAAGAAATTTCGCGCAATTGCCGTCGGCGGCTGGCAAAGGCCTGCGCGCGGGCGGCAGTGCTGCGCTAGTATGATCCCCTCACCCAACCCGGGCCGTTAGCGGCCCGCCCTTCGATCAAAGGACCGATGATGAAACGTTCAAAGAAAATAGCTCTTGCGGGATCGCTTGCCTGCGCCTTGCTGTCCGGCGCACCCGCTTCTGCCCAGACGGTGGAACGGATCTATCCCGCCGGTTCCGGCGTGTCGATCGCGTCGGTCACCGGCGTGCCTTCCGGCTACATGACCTATTACCTGTCGGGCGCCCTGCCCAACCCCATTTCTCCGGCCGCCAATGGCCAACCGCCCGTCTATGGCGACACCACCACCCAAGTCCGTTCGGTGCTGGATAACCTCAAAGCGGTGATGGACAAGATCGGCGCGGGTTATGGCGATGTCGTGGCCGCACACGTCTATCTGGCGCCCAGCGCCGATGTCGGGGCCATGAACAAGGTTTGGTCCACGGAGTTCGGCACCGCCGCCCAGCCCAACAAGCCGGCCCGCGCCACCGTCTATGTCCACGCCCTGGTCGTGCCCACAGCCCTGGTGGAGATCGAGTTCACCGTCGTCAAAAAGAAGTAGCCACAGGATTTTCCGCGCTTCAACAAAAAAGGCGGACCGACCGGTCCGCCTTTTTCATTTGCTTTCGCGGTCAGGCAGAAGCATTCCCCTCGAACACCGGCATCAGAACTTGAAGGTCAGGCGGGTATAGTAGAAGCCGCCATTGATGCCGTAAGGCGAAATGCCCAGCGGCGCACCGACGATGTTCGAGCCGTCTTGCAAGGTGGTCGGATCGCCCGGCACCGCGGCGACCGTTTCCGGCCGTTGATCGAACAGATTGTTGGCGCCGAAGGTGACAGTCCAGGATTCCAGATAGTTGTAATTGATCTCCAGGTCCGTGATCGGGGCGGAGCTGACCTTTTGCGTGTAGTAAGTCCCGCCGTCCGGCGATTGATCGACAGAGGTCGGACCATACACTGTCTCGCGCAGATTGACCGACCAGGGATCGAGATTCCAAAGCGCGCTGAGGCTGATTTTATACTTGGGATTGGCGTGCGTCAGATAGGTTCGCGATGTCTGGTCGAACAGGGAGACGCCCGGCCCCAGCGCTGCCGGCGTCGGAATGATCTTGCTGATGGAAGTTTCGTTGAAATTCCCCGCCAGGGTCCAGTTTATGGCGCCGAAACCCTCAAAGTCCGTCAGATAGTTCGCGGAAACATCGACACCTTGGGTCAGCGTGCTGATGCCGTTCAAAAGCAAGGTCACCCCTGTGAAGGTCACCGTGGGGTCCAAGATGTTGCCGTGGGCGGCAATGGCGAGCGGAACGGTCGGGGAGATCGGCGTGCCGCCGGAGCCATAGAGAGACCCGGTGCCGACGATGCGATTGCGCAGCGAGATCGAATAGGCATCCACCGTGATGCTGAGATCGTCAAAGGGATGGGCCACGATACCGGCGCTGTAGCTGGTCGAGGCTTCCGGTTGCAGCGGTTGAACGCCCAGAATTGCCGCCGCCGGAGAATTTGGCGGCAGCTGCACAAACGCCGTAGTCGGGCCGACATTGGTGGCGGAATAGAATTCCTCTTGAATGGTCGGCGCACGGAACCCGGTCGAAATCGTGCCGCGCACCGCGAATTGCGGCGTGAAGTCATAGCGGGCGGTGATCTTGCCCACCTGGGTATCGCCGAAATCGGTGTAGTGCTCGAAGCGGCCGGCGATATCGATCTGCAAATCCTGAATGGGAGAAACGGCAAAATCGATATAGGCGGCGTAATTCTTGCGGCTATGGGCTCCGGCATCGGTCGGCTGGAAGCCGGGATAGGACTGACCGCCTTCCTTATAGATCGACGCGGCGTCGCCCTGTTCGATGGCAAAGGTGTTTTCGCGGCCTTCAAATCCGAACGCGACCGTCAGCGGCGAGGCCAGTCCGACATCCAACTCTCTGTTGATATCCAGATTGAATGTCGTCTCGCTGGCGGTGAATTGCCCGTTATAAAAGTCCCGGGGCGTTGTGTGGGTGTCGAGGAACAGCGCCGCATTGGCCGATTGAAGGGTATAGATCTTGGTGCGGTCCTTTCCGTAAGTCCCGGACAGGTCCCAGTTCCAGCCGACGATGCTGCCTTTCACGCCCACCGTGTAGCCATAGTCGTCCTCGCGCATGGCCTCTTGCGGGAAGAGTCCGTTGGGGAAGGGAACAAGCACCCCCGGGGCACCTGCGGTTCCCGCCACACCCGAAAGCAGCGGCGTGCCCTGTGGCGTGAGGCCGTTATAACCATTCGGATTGGTGATGGCGTTGAAGGGCTGGTTCGAGCCAAGCGTGGCCCGTATGCGGCCCGGCAAGCGGGTGTTTTCATAGGCCTTGGCCTGGCGCTCGCCATAGGTGGCATTGGCATAAAGCAGGATGTCGGGATCAACCTGATACTCGAAATTGGCCGCCACCGTGGTCAGCATGGATTGCGGATCGCCGGCAATGTGGTTGATCCGCGGATAGCCGGGAACCGTGGTCGCGTTGAAAGCGCCTCTGTCGACGCCATTGGCGTCCATCACGCGAATGTCCTGTTCGCCGCGCTGGCTGAAGCCGCGAAAGCGTTTTTCACCTGTGATGCTCAGGAATCCATTGTCACCAATGGGAATGCCGATATTGCCGCTGAAATCATAGGTCTGACCGCCTTCCTCGAAATACTGGCCACCGGTGGCCGAAATCATGCCACCGGAGGGATTTTTCTTGAGGATGATGTTGACGACGCCGGCGATGGCGTCGGTGCCGTATTGCGCGGCGGCGCCTTCCTGCAACACTTCGATACGTTCGATGGACGCCACGGGAATGAGATCCAGGTCGGCGGTGGCCGCGCCCTGATACTGGCCGCTAAGCACGTGAAGATTGGCGGTGGAGTGGCGCCGCTTGCCGTTGACCAGGACAAGCGTGGCGTTGGGACTGATACCGCGCAGGCGTGCCGACAGGGTCAAGGCGCCGGTATCGCCGCCCAATGCTTCCGCCGAGAAGGAGGGCGTAATTTGCGCCAAGGCTTGGATCAGGTTGGGTTGGCCGACATGGCTCAGGGCGTCGGCACCGATGACCGTGATGGGGGCCGAGCTATCGGCCGCGGAGAGGCCGGTAACGCGCGTGCCGGTGGAGATCACCGTTTCGGGTTCTTGAGCAAGTGACGGTGCGGCGCTGAGAACAAGGATCGATGTGCCCAAAAGGAGCAAGGATTTGGATTTGGATCGCAGAGACATATGGGAACCCCCGAAATGTTCGCCTTTGGCGAAGTTGGTGTGGTTCCTTCCTGCTCATTTCCCTCTGACTGACGCTTTTTGTGCGATGCGGCATATGAGAATGAGGCTAGGGCCATCGCCGCGAAGGCGTAAATCGGATTCTCCGTTAGGCCGCATGACAGAAAAAAGGAGTGGCATTAATGTATCAAAATTGCTGTCATTCGTAATTTGTACTTGTTTATCGGAGATATTTTGACATTTTATTCCACAAATCGCACGTTTCAGACATTATCTTCTTGATAGCGCTCCAAGCCGCGAAAATTGCTTTTCACTTGGGCAGGGTCTTGAATTTTGGGCAGGCGATCTCCCGATATTTAAGCATATTGCAACGCAGCATATTATTTCCGCAGCCGGATTGCCGCCCTTTTGGGCGCGATGCACACGCCGGACAGGCAAAAAACACGATATATTCCGTATACGGAATATGATGCCGAAACGCATTGCGCCGGTCTTTCAAACATTTTGAGA
>CBHTTW010000010.1:0-21808 GCA_966096025.1 uncultured Alphaproteobacteria bacterium
CGCCCGACAAGGTCGGCGGCTTGGCCTGCATCCGGTCGCCCAACCCGACCCAGGAAAGAAGTTCGCTCACATCATGAGAGAAGTCGCTCACCCGCTTGCCCGCCAGCCGCAGCGGCAGCGCGACATTGTCGAAAGCGGACAGATGATTCAGCAGCCGGAAGTCCTGGAACACCACGCCGATGCGCCGGCGCAAGGCCGGCAAGTCGCGGCGGCGCGCGGTGGCCAGTTCGGTGCCGAACAGGGTGATCAGGCCTCTGGAGGGCGGCTCGGCGATATAGATCAGCTTGAGCAGGGTGGTCTTGCCCGCCCCCGAAAGACCGGTCAGGAAGGTGAAAGACCCCGGTTCCAGCGAAAAGCTGATATCGCGCAGGACCTCGGGCCCCGAGCCATAGCGCATGCCGACATTTTCGAAGCGAACCATTGGTCCGAACATACTCATATTTTGGTAGGAAAGTAGGGCCAGTATGCCCCGGAAAGCCGGGTTCCGCGCCGCTTGCGGTCAACCTCCCCGGCCCCTATTTTCGTTGGCAATTCCATGAGCCGGGTATGATTCTCACCTGCACCTCTTGCGATACGCGCTATGCCGTCGACGGGTCCAAGTTTCCGGCTGCCGGCCGCACCGTGCGATGCGCCAAATGCGGTAACAGCTGGCATCAGCCCGGCGAGGCGCCCGAGCCGGCCGTCGAGCCGCCGGCTACCGCCGCCGAGATCGCGCCGCAGGAGCCTGTCAGCGAGCCCGCTGCTGGCGGCATTTCCCCGATCCGCGACTTTGCGCCGCCGCCATCCGCCGCTGTCGAACCTCGCGCGCCTTTGGCCCCCAGGCTCGCGATTGTGGCGGGCTGGGTGGGATTGTTTGCGGTGGTGCTGCTGATCGGTTTCGCGGCGGTCACCTACCGCCAGCATATCGCCAGCATCTGGCCCCAGTCGGCGGGGTTCTATAACAGCTTGGGCTTGGCGGTGAATGCCAGCGGGCTCGACTTCCAGAAAGTGGATTATCGCCGCGAGACCGAGGATGGCCAAGTCGTGCTGGCGGTGTCGGGCGAGATCGTCAATACCAGTTCGCGGCAATTGCCGGTGCCGCAGACGGTGCGCGTCACCCTCAGCGACTCGGGCAAGCGCGAGCTTTATCACTGGACCTTCAAACCCAGTGTCACGCTTCTGGCGCCGGGCCAGTCGGCGCCTTTCCTGACGCGGCTTGCCAGCCCGCCTTCGGCGGCGCGTAATCTGGAAGTGAGTTTCCCCAAAGAAGAACATTGATGGCGCCTGACGTTCTCTTTACCGCCGAGCAGATTCAAGAACGGGTACGGGCGATGGCGCGGCTGATCGCATCGGCGCCGCTGCGGCCCAATGTGGCGATGCCCATCCTGGTGGGCGGCTTTGTCTTTGCCGCCGATCTGGTGCGGGCGCTGGCCTGGGAAGGCGTGTCCCTGGACGTGGAGATGATCTGGCTGCGCTCCTATGGCGACAAGCGCGTGGCCAGCGCCATTTCCATGATCGCAGGGCCTTCCGAGCAGATTGCGGGCCGGCATGTGCTGGTGATCGACGGCGTGCTGGATGCGGGCCGCACCATCGCCAAGGCGGTGTCCCTGATCCAGGCGGCGGGCGCGGCCAGCGTGCAGGTGGCGGTGATGCTGGACAAGCAGCGCGCCGATGCGGTGGCCAAGGCCGATTTTGTCGGCTTTCCGGTGGGCAATGATTTTGTCATTGGCTATGGCATGGACGATGCGGGCCGTTATCGGGGATTGCCCTATATCGGCAAGATGCCGAGTCTTTAATATGGTCGCGCCGCGAGGCCCTACGCTTCGCTCCGGGTTCGCGGTCGCTCCTAGAACGCCTTCAACAACCGGTCGATATAATCGCGCTCCTGTTGCGGGCGGCCCATCTGGGCGGCGCGGCGGCGCAGCTCCTCCAGAATCTGGCGGGCGCGGGCCAGATCGGTGGCGCCGGGAATCTTGACGCCGGATTGACCCAGTTGCGAGTTGCTGCGGCCCAGCGGGTCTTCGCGTCCGCCGCCCATCCGGCCGGTGCCTTGCTGGGCCTCATCGGCCAGCGCCTGGGCGCCTTGGCGCAGCGCGTCCAAAGCCTGGTTCTGGGAGCTGCCGGCATTGGGCAGGTCCTGGGCGCCCAGCGCGGTTTGGGCATCGCCCATCGCCTTGCCCGCTTCGCGCATTTTCTGCGCCGACTTGCCGTCCATCCCTTTCAGGGAGTCCTGCAACTTTTTTTCCAGATCCTGTTGCTGTTTCTGCAGGCCCTTGGTGCCGCCGTCCTTGGGATCGCCCTGGCCCTGTTGCTGGCGGAACGTCTTGTCCAGCAGGGCACGCTGCTGGCCCATCAGATCGCCATATTTCTGCAGCTTCTGGTTCAGCGCCTTGTTCTGCTCGCTTTGACCGCTCTTACCCTGGGTCATGCGCATATTTTCCAGCATGGATTGCAGCGCCGCCAGAAGCTTTGCCGCCTTTTCGCGCTCACCGGCCTCGGTCAATTTCTTGATCATGTCCATCATGGTCTGGACATCTTCCATACCCAAGGTCTGGGCATTCGGCGACATCGGCTGTTCCTGGCCGGGCGGCGGCGGGTTGGCCGCCAGCGCATCGACATAGCGCTTCATGGCTTCATTGTAGCGCTTGAGAAGTTCGTCGATCACCTCCTGCGGCGCCCCCGACGCCAGGGCCTGGGTGATCTGCATTTGCAGCTTGCGCAATTCTTCCGCCGCCGACAAAAGCCCGCTGCGTTCCAGTTTCAGCGCGGTCTGCCACAACAGATCTTCCACCCGCACGATATCGGCTTCGTTCTTGGCGTTCTTCACGCCATTGAAGGCGGTGCGCAGGGCCAGGAAAATATCGTTCTTGCCTTGGTAGAAACGCTCCGGATTTATCGCCAGCGCGTCCAGGGTCAGTTGCACCACTTTGCGCCCGGCGGCATCGGATGTCGCCAGATGCTGACGCTGCTCCACCAAAGCGCGCGCCAAGGGATCGGTGAAGACGCGGGCGGGAAGGCGGAAGGTGAACGGCGCGCTCAATCCCATTTGTCCGGTGGCGTCGCGCGCTTCCAGCCGGCCTTCCACCTCCAGGCCTGCATAGGGATGGCTGGTGAGATCGACATAGCTGTTCTGTTCGACATGCTTGGCGGAAGACTCCGGCAGCGCCAGCTCCGCCACAAGCGGCTTGCCATGGCTGGCTTTGGGGAGCAGCCAGGCATGGACATTGGCAATGCCGTAATCGTCATCGCCCTTGAAGGAAAATTGGGTGGCAAGCTGTTCGGTGCGCGAAGGCTTTGCGGTTAACGCGATTTTCGGCGGCGCATCCACCACCGCCTGGATGTTCCATTTGCCGATGGCGTGGCCGCCGACCTGCACCCGCACCCGCGCGTTGGTGGACAGGATCACATTGCTGGAATATTCGCCGTCCTCGCCGGCAAAGCGCGGCGCCGCATTGTTGCCCGCGGCAAGCCCGGGTGTGCGGGGCGCGCCATGCACCCGCAAATTCAGCACCGAGCCTTGCGGCACCCGGATCAGCGACGTGTCGCCGGCATGCAGCGAGGTCAGCGGCAGGCCGGTATAGGGCGGCGGATCGATCCAGGCATCCAGGCTGGCGGCGGCGCCCGCGCCGCTGTCGAAGGCGCTGATCAGCCGGGCGCCGAAATCATTGCGCGCCAACACCAGGCTCACCGCCAAAGCAATCAACAGATACCAGCGCAGGCCATGCGGGTCGCGGGCGGCGATATCGGTCTTGGGCAGGGTAAAGCGGAATTTGCCGGGAAGGCCGCGCGCCCGATGCAGCGCCCACAATTGCTGGGCGAAAGGATCATCGCCCACCAGCACATCGTGACGTTCGGAAACCGGGCGGTGGATCAGTCCGCTGTCGCGCTCCAGCCGCCGCTCGGCGTCCAGGCTGCGCGGCCAGACGAAATCCGAAAAGCCTTCGACCAGCGCCAGCGACGTCGAAGTGATGGTGGCGGCAAGCGCAAGGGCCTGTAGCGGCCAGGGTACAAAAGCGAATATCCCCGCCAGCGCCAAGGTGAGATAGAGGCCGGCAAAACCCGCCGCCGGCCAAAGCCTGGGCAGCGCCCGTTCGATGGCCAGAACCGCGCGGGTCCGCGCGATCCGGCTCGCCAACGGGTCAGTCGGCCATCCAGTCTGGTATGCGGTCCTTGGCGATGAGGTCGGCATAGGTCTCCCGGGGCCTTACGATGCCCCAATGTTCGCCCGCCACCAAGACTTCCGCCGCGGCGGGACGCGCATTGTAGTCGCTGGCCATCACCGCGCCATAGGCGCCGGCCGAGAGAATAGCCACAAGATCGCCACTTTTGAGTTCCGGCAAAGGCCGGTCCGCGGCGAAAAGATCGGAGGTTTCGCAAACCGGTCCAACCACATCGTATCTGGGGCGCGGCGAACCCACGGCCGGTTCCATCACCGCCGCGATCTCATGATGGGCTTCGTAAAGCGCGGGCCGGATCAGGTCGTTCATGCCCGCATCGATGATCAGGAAGGTCTTGGCCTCGCCCTGCTTGACGTAGATCACCCGCGACACCAGCACACCGGCATTGGCGGCGATCAGCCGGCCCGGCTCGAAAGACAGGCTGCAGCCCAAGTCCTTGGTCACCCGGCTGACCATCCTGCCGTATGCATCGGGATCGGGCGGCGGCATGTTGCTGTTTTCGTAAGGCACCCCGAGCCCGCCACCCAGGTCCAGGCGGGTGATGTTATGGCCGTCTCCCCGCAGGGTTTTGGCCAATTCGGCCACCCGCGTGAAGGCGGCTTCAAACGGGTCCAGGTCGGTGATCTGGCTGCCGATATGCACATCGATGCCCACGATCTCGATATGGGGATGCGCGGCGGCATGGGCGTAAACCTCGCGCGCCCGGGTGAAGGGAATGCCGAACTTGGTCTCGGCGGTGCCGGTGGTGATCTTGGCGTGGGTCTTGGCATCCACATCGGGATTGATGCGCAAGGTGGTGGGCGCGCGCAGGCCCAATCCGGCCGCCACATCGTTCAGCGCCGCCAGTTCCGGCTCGCTTTCGACATTGAACTGATAGATGCCGGCTTCCAGGGCGGCGCGCATTTCCGAACGTGTCTTGCCCACGCCGGAAAAGACGATCTTGGATGGCGGGATGCCCGCGGCCAGCGCCTTGAACAATTCGCCGCCGGAAACCACATCGGCGCCCGCGCCCAGCTTGGCGAGAGTCTTGAGCACCGCCAGATTGCCATTGGCCTTGACCGAAAAAGCGATCAGCGAGCCCTTGGGCAGCGCGTCGGCAAAAACCTTATAGTGCCGCTGCAGGGTGGCGCTGGAATAGCAATAGAAGGGCGTGCCCGCGGCTTCCGCCAACAGGTCGAGCGGTACGTCTTCCGCGCACAGCACGCCGTCCTTGTAATGGAAATGATTCATCGCCCGCCTATCGGCCTAGCGGATAAGGCGGCTTGGACGGATCACTTTCGTCCTTCTGGGCCGTTTGGCCATTGGGCTTCACCAGATCGTTTTTCACGCCGCAGGCGGTGACCAGCAGCGAGAGCAGGGCGATGATCAAGACGTGCTTCATTTCAGAACGCCTTTCCAATGGGCCAGCTGTTCCTTCACCCGGGCCGGCGCGGTGCCGCCCAGGCTCATGCGTGAATGCACACTGGCTTCGGGCGACAGGACCTTGAAGACTTCGGCGGTGATGGCGGGCTCGATCTTTTGCATCTCGGCCAGCGGCAGCTTGTCCAGCGTCACGCCTTTTTCCTCGGCGCTTTTCACGATCGAGCCCGCAATGTGATGCGCCTCGCGGAACGGTTTTTTCAGCACCCGCACCACCCAATCGGCCAGATCGGTGGCGGTGGGAAAGCCCGGCTCGCAGGCGGCGCGCATGCGTTCCGGCTGCGCCTTCAGGTCGGCCGCCATCGCCGCCATCGCCGCCAGGCAAAGCTCCAGCGTGTCGGCGGCGTCGAACACCCGCTCCTTGTCTTCCTGCAAGTCGGTGCCATAGGTCAGCACCAGGCCCTTGACCACGGTGGCCAGCGCCACGAAATCGCCCAGCACCCGCCCGGTCTTGCCGCGGATCAATTCCGCGGCATCGGGATTGCGCTTTTGCGGCATGATGGACGAGCCGGTGGTGAAAGCGTCCGACAATTTCACAAAGCCGAACATCGGCGTCGACCATTGCACCAGCTCGCCCGCCAGCCGCGACAGATGCACGGCGCAGATCGCGCAGGCTGCCAGATATTCCAGCGCGAAATCGCGCGCCGAGATCGCGTCCATGGAATTGCGCATCGGGCGGGCAAAGCCCAGGGCATGGGCGGTGTTGTCGCGGTCGATGGCGAAGGAAGTTCCCGCCAAGGCGGCCGCGCCCAAGGGCGATTCATTCAGCCGCTTTCTGGTGTCTTCGAAACGGCCACGGTCGCGGCCGAACATTTCGACATAGGCCAGCATGTGATGACCAAAGGTCACCGGCTGGGCCACCTGCATGTGGGTGAAGCCCGGCATGATGGTTTCGACATGCTTTTCGGCCTGGGCGTGCAGCGCGCGCTGCAGCGCCAGCAGGCCGGAATCGGCGCGTTCGCAGGCCGCGCGCACCCAAAGGCGGAAATCGGTCACCACCTGATCGTTGCGCGAGCGCGCGGTATGAAGGCGGCCCGCCGCCGGGCCGATCAGTTCGGCCAGCCGCGCCTCGATATTGAGATGGATATCTTCCAGCTCGCGCTTGAAGACGAAACTGCCCTCGCTGATCTCTTTCTCGATCTTGCCGAGGCCGTCCAGAATGGCTTGGGCGTCATCCTTGGAGATGATCCCTTCATTGGCCAGCATGCGGCAATGCGCCCGCGACCCCGCCAGGTCCTCCGCCGCGAGGCGCTTGTCGAAATCGATCGAGGGGGTAATCTCCCTCATGATGGCGGCGGGGCCGGCTTCGAACCGTCCACCCCACATTTTGTTGGCGCTCATTTTCTCATCCGAAAGACCATGACCAAGAAAATCATCATCAGCTTGGCCCTGCTCACCGCAGTCGTGATGGGCGTTCTATATGGGAAAGGCCTGCTTTCTGTCCATCAGGGGATGGAGCCGCCGGCCTCGCTTTCGGCGCTGGTTCTGGAAAAGACGCCCAAATCCGCCCCGGATGTGCACTTTGCCGATCCCAAGGGGGCCCGCCATGCGCTCCAGGCATTCCGGGGGCGCTATGTGCTGCTCAACCTCTGGGCCACCTGGTGCGGGCCTTGCGTCAATGAATTGCCGGCCCTGGCACGGCTGGCCAGCTTTGCACCGGGTATCCGCGTGGTGGCGGTGGATACCGGCGACAAGGACACGGTGGATGCCGCCGCCTTTCTCAAAGAGCACAAGGCCGGCAACTTGGTGGCCTACAAAGACAATGAAAAAGTTATGATGCGCAGCTTTGGCGCCTATGCCTTGCCGATGACGGTGCTGATCGATCCGGAAGGCAAGATCATTGCCCGCGCAGCTGGTCCCGCCGAGTGGGACACACCAGAGGCAGTCAAATACTTTAAACGGATAACCGGAACCTGATCCCGAGCACGGCGCGAGGGATTTTGCGGCGTGAGCAGGAGCGCGCGCGGAGCGTGCTTAGCGCACGTGAGCACGCGCGACGAACTCACGATGCAAAAGACCCGCGCCCTTAACGAGTAGGCACCGGGTGTTCTCCGCGATAGTCGTAGAAACCGCGTCCTGTTTTTCTGCCGAGCCAGCCCGCTTCCACATATTTCACCAGCAGCGGGCAGGGGCGGTATTTGGAATCCGCCAGGCCTTCATACAGAACCTGCATCACGCTGAGGCAGGTATCCAATCCGATAAAGTCCGCCAGTTGCAGCGGGCCCATGGGATGATTGGCGCCCAGCCGCATGGCGGTGTCGATGGCATCGACATTGCCCACGCCTTCATACAGCGTATAGACGGCCTCGTTGATCATCGGCAGCAGGATGCGGTTGACGATGAAGGCGGGGAAATCCTCGGCATAGGCGGCGGTCTTGCCCACCCGCTTCACCAGTTCCAGCGCGGCCTGGAAGGTGGAGTCGTTGGTGGCGATGCCGCGGATCACTTCCACCAGCTGCATCACCGGCACCGGATTCATGAAGTGCAGGCCGATGAAACTCTCGGGACGGTCGGTGGAGGACGCCAGCCGCGTCACGGAAATCGAAGATGTGTTGGTGGCGATCATCGCCTTGTCGGAAATCCGCGTGCACAGATCCTGGAAGATCTTTTTCTTGATGGCTTCGTCCTCGGTCGCCGCCTCGATCACCAGCTCGCGATCCTTGAGATCGTCCAGCGTCTGGGTGACGCGGATGCGCGCCAGGGCCGGCTTGATCTGCTCTTCCTTGATCAGGCCTTTGTGAAGCTGACGCTGCATGTTTTTTTCGACCAGGCCGACCGCCTTGGCCAGCGCGTCCTTGTTGATGTCGTCCAACACCACGTCATAGCCGGCCAGCGCCAGCACATGCGAGATGCCGGTGCCCATCTGGCCCGCTCCGATAACGCCGATTCTTTCAATTGCCATGTCGCTCGCCTTCTTACGCTACTTGTAACCACGCTTGCCGAGTTCTTCGTCCAATTCGGGAAGAATCTTGAATAGATCGCCCACCAGACCGTAATCGGCGATCTGGAAAATCGGCGCTTCTTCGTCCTTGTTGATGGCGACGATTGCCTTCGAATCCTTCATGCCCGCCAGATGCTGGATCGCTCCGGAAATGCCCACCGCGATGTACAGATCGGGCGCCACCGCCTTGCCGGTCTGGCCCACCTGGTAATCGTTGGCGACATAACCCGCGTCCACCGCCGCGCGGCTGGCGCCGACCGCGGCATGCAGCTTGTCGGCGACGGAATTCAGCAGCTTGAAATTGTCCGCCGATCCCAACCCGCGCCCGCCCGAGATCACGATCCTGGCCGATGTCAGCTCCGGGCGCTCGGATTTGGACAGGCTCTCGCCGGCGAATTTGGACGTGCCGGGATCGGCGGCGGGGGCGATTTTCTCGACCTTGCCGCTGCCGCCTTCCGGTGCCGCCGTGAAAGCGGTGGTGCGCACCGTGGCGATTTTCTTGGCCGTGGGAGCCTGCAAGGTCTCGATGGCATTGCCGGCGAAAATCGCGCGCTCGAAGGTGTCCGGCGAAATCACCTTCAGGATTTCGGAAATTTGCGGCACGTCCAGTTTGGCGGCGACGCGCGGCAGGATGTTCTTGCCGGTGGTGGTGGCGGGGGCCAGGATCGCGTCATAGCCGCCGGCCACGGACAGGATCAGCGCCTGCATCGGCTCCGCCAATTGCTTGGCATAGATGGCCGTGTCCGCCAGCAGGACCTTTTCCACACCGGCGATCTTGGCGGCGGCCTCTGCGACGGCGCCGCAATTTTCGCCCGCGACCAGAATGTGTATTGGCGCGGAGATCTGGGCCGCCGCGCTCACCGTCTTATGGGTGGCGTCCTTCAACGTGTCATTGTCATGTTCGGCGATAACCAGCGAGGCCATTAGAGAACCCCGTCCGCTTTCAGCCTGTCCAAAAGCTCGCCCACCGAGGCGAGTTTCACGCCGCCGCCGCGCTTGGGCGGTTCGGACACTTTCAGCACCTTGAAGCGCGGCGTGATATCGACGCCGAGATCGGCGGGCGATTTTTCCTCGATCGGCTTCTTTTTGGCCTTCATGATGTTGGGGAGCGAAGCATAGCGCGGCTGGTTGAGGCGCAGGTCGGTGGTGATCACCGCCGGCAATTTGACTTCGACCGTCTGCAAGCCGCCGTCGATTTCGCGGCTGACTTTGGCGCTGCCTTCGTCCAGCTCCAGGGAATGGGCGAAGGTGGCTTGCGGCCAATCCAGCAGCGCGGCCAGCATCTGGCCCACCTGATTGGCGTCATCGTCGATCGCCTGCTTGCCGGTAATCACCAAGTCCGGCTTTTCGCTTTCGGACACGGCTTTGATGAGTTTGGCCACCGTCAACGGTTCGACCATCTGTTCGACCTTCACCAGAATGCCGCGGTCGGCGCCCATCGCCAGCGCGGTGCGGATGGTTTCGCCGGCCTGCGCGGGACCGATGGAAAGCACGACCACTTCCTTGGCCTTGCCTTTCTCCTTCAGGCGCACCGCTTCTTCCACGGCGATCTCGTCGAACGGGTTCATGGACATTTTGACATTGGCCAAGTCCACGCCGCTTTGATCCGCTTTGACGCGAACTTTAACGTTGAAGTCGACCACCCGCTTAACGGGCACCAGGACCTTCATGGCGTTTCTCAGATCCCCAAAGGACAGCTGTTCCGCGGCGGCTTAAAGGGCGCTGTCGTGCCGTCCGGTTTCTTGTGCGGTGCAAAAAGTATGGCCCGAGACCAAGCCCTGTCAACGCGATGGCTTAGGCAAAGCAGCATTATTGCTGCAACGCAGCAATTCTGGTTAATATCCCGGACAGAACTGCGTCATCCTGACGCACTTAGCCCCTCCGGCCTTCGCTGGCCCGAGGGCCAGCTACGGCCACCTCCCCAAATTGGCGCGCTGACGCGCGCATGGGGAGGACGCTTACTTCAGGGTGGCGAGATAGGCGACCAGGTCCGCCTGCTGCTTTTTGCTGGTGATGCCGGGGAAGGCCATCTTGGTGCCGGGCACCATGCGGGCGGGACCGGCGGCCCATTTGATCAGATTGGCCTCGTTCCACACGATTCCGGCTTTTTGCATCGGGCCGGAATAGGCATAGCCGGCGCGGGTGGCGGCCTTACGGCCGACAATACCGAAAAGATTAGGGCCTAGCGCATCGCCGCCGCCCTTGTCGCTGGTATGGCAAACGGCACAACGCTTGTAGACGGTGGCGCCCGATTTGGCGTCGCCGGCGGCATTGGCCGCAATGATGGAACTGGCCAGCAGCGCCAGCGCAATAAAACCCGTGCGAAGCATGAAAAGCCCTTCTCGGTTCCCCTGACGGCGCCTCCAATACCCGATCTTGCGGTCGAAAACAGCGCGAAATGTGTCACGCCCCTTTGGTATTATCCCCTACCCCGCATAGTCTGATTTGGCAGCGCTTGCGCACCCTGCTGCGCGCTCCAACAAAGCTGTAGATTTGCGTATGAGCGATACTATTCCCCTGGCAGCGCCGGAAACCCAGGCGCGTCCCCGGATTGTGCAGGATTTCGCGCAAGCCTCGCAGGGCGCGCATGACATTGCCCAGTTGCGCACGCGCCTGTGTGAAGCCGTCCGCGCCCTGGGGTTCCATCATTTTCTGCTGCAAGGGGCCGGGGGGCAGGCCTGGCTGGCCGATTTGCCGCCGGGCTGGACGGCCGTATCGGCCTCCAATGACGCGGTGCTGGCGACGGCGGCCCAGTCCTATGCGCCCTTCCTGTGGTCGGATATTTCCCGCCTGATTACCCTTTCCGCCGGTCAGCGCGAATTCATGGATGCCGCACATGCCAGCGGCGTGGGCGCGGCGGTGACCGTGCCCATCCATCGTTCGCGCGGCGCCGATGCCGCCGGCAGCTATAGCGACTTTGCCGGCTGCTGTTCCTTCATCATGAAGAGCGGGGTTCCGCTGCCGCTCAGCAGCCTGGCGGCGGCGCATTATGTCGGCGCCATGGCGTTCGATGCGGCGGAGAACCTGCGCCGGGTGCGTTCGAGCGGACAGCGCCGCGGGCCGCAACTCACGCCGCGCCAGCGCGATTGCGTGGTGCTGGTGGCCCAAGGCAAAAGCGATTGGGAAATCGGTCAGCTGCTGGGGATCAGCGATTCCACCGTGCACAAGCATATCGAGGACGCCAAGCGGCGTTTCGCCGTCTCGACGCGGATACAGCTGGTGGTGCGCTCGCTGTTCGATGCGCGGCTCAGCTTCGACGATGTGATGAAAGACTCTTAAGCGTTCACCAGCTCGACCTGGACGACGTCGGTACGCGCGACCTCGAAAGTCGCCGCGCAAATGCCCAGATAGAATTCCCAATTGCGCAGGAATTGCTGGTCATGGCCCAGCGCCTTGATCTGGGGTTCCGCATTCTGCATCCGCACCAGCCATTCGCGCAGGGTGCGGGCATAATCCTTGCCGAATCCGAAGGCGCCGGCGAATTTGAGCCCCGCCTTTTCGGCTTCCTCGCGGAACCGCGCCAGGGACGGAAGCATGCCGCCGGGAAAAACATAATGGCGCACGAAATCGCTGCGGGTGCGATAGCCGGCAAACAGTTCGTCCTGAATGGTGATGGTCTGGATGACGGCGCGGCCGCCGCGCTTGAGCCGCGCCGCCACCGTGGCGAAATAGGCCGGCCAATAATGCTCGCCGACCGCCTCGAACATTTCGATGGAGACGATATTGTCGAAGCGGCCGCAGGCGCGGCGATAATCCTGCAGCCTGATATCGGCCGCCCCTTTCAGCCTGTCGCAGGCGAATTTGTGCTGGGCGGGTGAAATGGTCAGGCCGGTGACATTGTGGCTATCGGCGGCGGCGCGTTCGGCAAATCCGCCCCAGCCGCAGCCGATTTCCAGCACATCGGCCTTCTTGTTGCTGAATTTGGAAAGGATGCGCTCATACTTGTTTTGCTGGGCGCGGTAGAGCTCGTCGGTGCCGTTATAAAGGGCCGAGGAATAGGTCATGCTCTTGTCGAGCCATAGGGAATAAAAATCGTTCCCCACGTCATAGTGATCCTTGATGTTGCGCGCCGATCCGGCGATGGAATTGCGGCGCACCAGCGCGTTATGGATCACGAAACCGATGCGGTTGAAGATATTGCCGTCCGAGAAATTGGAGAAAGCATCGAGATTGAGGAGGAACAGGCTCACCAGCCTTTCGACACTGTCGGTTTCCCAACTGCCGGCGATATATTCCTCGCCCAGGCCGATATCGCCGCGCGCCATGATCCGGCGCAGCACATCCCATTCGTGAATCTGGAAGCGCGCGGAAGGGCCGCTCTTATAGCCGCGGGCCTGGGTGACCTCGCCATTGGGCGCGATGAATTCCAGATGGCCATATTCCAGGGCGCCCAGCGCCTTGTGCCAGCTTTTTTCGATATAGGAGGCGGGGATCAACGACATCGCGGCTTTCATAGCAGGGGAAAGCTCAAGACTAGGCTTGGACGCGGCTCAAAACAATTCTGCCGGAACCGGTCCGGCGGAAAATCCTGGCACCATAACGGGGGAGCGGGGTTTTTGTTGCGGCGCGCCAAGCTCCCGCCCCCATGGAATGCGGGCGCCCAGCGCGCGCGCCACGCGCACGGCGCTGGCAAGCCCGTCCTCGTGAAAGCCATGGCCCAGATGAGCGCCGGCGAACCAGCTGTTGCGGCGCCCTTGCAGCCCGGCGATTTGCGCCTGTGCCGCGATTGCACCCTGGTCGAATACCGGGTGGTCGAATTCGGCCTGGTCGAAGATCAGCTCTTGGGGAATATCGCGCTTGGGATTGAGGCTGACGAACAAGGGATAGCGCTGATCGATCCCCTGCAGCAGGTTCATCCAATAGGTCACGGTGATCTTGGGATGGAGAAACTCCCCGTCGGAGCTATAGACCCAGCTTGCCCAGCAGCGCCGCCGCCGCGGCATCAGGCTTTGGTCGCGATGAAGCACGGCACGGTTCTTCTGATAGCGGAAACAGCCAAGCGCGGCCCGCTCGGCGGCATCGGCGTCCTTCAGCAAGGCCAGGGTTTCGTCACCATGGCTTGCCATAACCACCTGGTCGTAAATCTCCTCACCGCCGCCGGCATCCTTGATCCGCACTTTGCCGGGGGCCGGGCGTGTCACCGCGACGGCGGCGCAATTGGTGCGGATGCGGTGGGAAAAGGACGCGGTGAGGCGGCGGACATATTCCTGCGCCCCGCCGGTGACCGTGTACCATTGGGGCTGGCCGGTGTAGGACAGAAGATGGTGATTGGCGAAAAACCGCACCAAGGTGCGCGCCGGAAAATGCATCATCTCACAGGGCGGGCAGCTCCAAATCGCGCCCGACATGGGCAGCAGGTAATAGCGCCGGAACCATTCTCCCAGCCCCAGTTTCTGGATCAGCCCGTCCAGGGTCAATTCGGGATGGCGCTCCACCACCTCCTGGGCCCTGGTGTTGAAGATCAGCACATCGCGCACCAACCGGCCGAAATTGGGCCGCAGCAGATTGCGGCGCTGGCCGATGACCGAATCCAGATCGCGCGCGCCCCATTCCAGCCAGCCGTCGCGGATGGAGGCGGCGAAGGACATGTCGCTGGCATGGGTGGGCACCCCGAGATGCCCGAACATGGCCGAGAGGTTGGGATAGTTGGCGCGGTTGAAAACGATGAAGCCGGTATCGACCGCGATGCCCTGGCCATCATAATCGACCGTCACGGTGCGGCTGTGGCCGCCGATCCGGGCGGATTTTTCGTAAACGGTGATCTCGTGATCGGGATGGAGCAGATAGGCGCTGCCGAGCCCTGCTATCCCCGTACCCACGATTGCGATTTTGGCCATTGCTACCCCGGCTGACGGTCTGTTTACGCACCCTTGCGCCAAATGGATCATCAGCCCTGCCGTTTGGTGGGTTTGGATGATCCGGGAAGGGGGTTTGCGCGTATTGCCCCAAGACGCACCAAGCAAGGAGCGACCGGCAACCCGAAGCGGATGCGGAGTATCCGCGCAGGGCCTGCCGGCGCGACCAGAAAGAGAGCGCCATGGCTTATGTGATCGCCTATCTCGTGTGTGTGGTGGTGATGGGCGGGCTGGATTTTCTCTGGCTCAGCAACATGTCGCAATCCCTTTACCAGCGCGATCTGGGGCCCTTGCTGGCCGAGAATCCCAATATGACCGTGGCGGTGATCTTCTACCTGATCTTCATCGTCGGCATCTTGATCTTCGCGGTGCGCCCGGCGCTGGCCAGCGGCGATTGGCGTACCGCGGCCTTGTATGGCGCGCTGTTCGGCTTCTTCACCTATGCAACCTATGACCTGACCAATTTCGCCACCATGAAAGTCTGGACCTTGCGGGTGACGGTGTTGGACATCGCCTGGGGCACGTTCCTCACCGGGACGGTGGCAGCCGCGGCAAGCATCGCGGCGCTGAAATTCCGCTGAGCGGGAGCTTTTGCCGGAACCTGCACCAGGTTGGCGGCGTTGCCTATGCGAGAATTCTAAAAAGCCTCCGCATATGCTTGGAACCCTGCTGATCGTTGTGCTTCTTCTGCTGCTGCTGGGCGCGTGGCCGTCATGGCCGCACAGCCAAAGCTGGGGCTATTACCCGTCCGGAACGTTGGGCCTGGTGCTGGTGATCGTGGTGGTGTTGGCGCTGCTGGGACGCATTTAGCGCGCGGGAGATCTGACATGGCGCATACCGAACATGGCAGGACCGTTCTCAATACCCAGGAAGCGCGTCAGGGCAAAGAACTCGGCGTGATGCGCTATGTCCTGCACATTTCACTGGCGCTGTCGGTGATCGCCGGGGTGATTATCTGGGCGGTGTTTTTCGGCTGAACTGATCAGGCAGCCGACAATTGCACCAAGGCGCGCCGCAATTCCACCGGGCCGAAAGGCTTTTGCAGAACCAGGCGAGAATTGAACTCCTGCGGGATGCCGCGCGGGCCATAGGCGGTGGCGAACAGGAAGGGAATTTCGCGCGCCTCCAGTTCGGCGGCGAAGGGAAAGACCATTTTGCCGTTCAGATGCACATCCAGCATGGCAAGGTCGAAGGTCTCGCTGTCCAGCAGGCGCATGGCATCTTCGAGCCGCGAGACGATACCGGCCACTTCATAGGCCAGCTCATGGACCATGTCTTCGATCAGCAGCGCCACGGTGATCTCGTCCTCCACCACCAGGACCCTGGGGGCCATCAACCGCAGGGGCGTGTGATCGGCTGGGAGGCCAGGAATCGGGCCGCGGCGGGGAAGGGGGGCGCTGGGTTCACTCATTTGGGCGCAACGCCTGTTGGGCGCCAATGGTTTCATCGCCCAATGTCCTAAAGCGCTGACCTGGTTAGCAATTTATGAATCATTCCGGCTAACCCCTTGACGTCAAAGCCCTGCGCGGTCACCAAAGCAAGGAACATTTCCGGGCGCTCCGCTTTGTCTGCCGATCCCAACATATCGCCGGTTACCGAGCTCTCCGTGGTGGCGCCCACCTTCAAGGAGCGGGGCAATGTCGCCGAACTGGTCCGGCGGCTGGATGCCGCCCTTACCGGCATCGCCTGGGAAGTCATATTCGTGGACGACAATTCCCCGGACGGCACCGCCGCCGCGGTCAAGGAAATCGCCGCCCGTGATCCCAGGGTACGCTGCCTGAGAAGGGTGGGGCGGCGGGGACTGGCGGGTGCCTGCATCGAAGGCATTCTTTCCAGCGCCGCGCCCCATGTCGCGGTGATCGATGCCGACCTCCAGCATGACGAAAAAGTGCTTCCCGCCATGCTCGCCAAACTCCGGCGTGACGCCGATCTGGTGGCCGCGACCCGTTATGTCGCGGGCGGCTCGGCGGCCAGCTTCTCGGAAAAGCGCGGCGCCATATCGGCGCTGGCGACCAGGCTGACCCACCGGCTGGTGGGGACGCCGCTTTCCGATCCCATGTCGGGTTTTTTCATGATGCGGCGGGACCGCTTCGACGAGATCGCGCCGCGCCTGTCGCCGGCGGGTTTCAAGATCCTGTTGGACATTGTGACCACCGCCGGACCCAGGCTGCGCATTGCCGAACAGCCTTACAGTTTCGGCGAACGCTTCGACGGCGAAAGCAAATTCAATATCCAGATCGGCGTGGAATTCCTGGGCCTGTTGCTGGCCAAGATGACCGGCGATCTGATCGATCCGCGCTTCATCTTTTTCGCCATTGTCGGCAGTATCGGCTTGGTGGTGCATCTGGCGGTGTTGTATGCGGGCCTGCTGCTGCATCAGCCGTTTCAGGCCGCCCAGATCATCGCCACCTTTGTCGCCATGACCAGCAATTTCATCCTCAACAATGAGTTGACTTATCGCGATCGCCGGCTGAAAGGCAGCTTCGCTTTGTTGCGCGGTTTTGTCCTGTTCTGCCTGATCGGATCGGTGGGGGTGCTGGCCAATGTCGATCTGGCAAGCTTTCTGTATGGCGAACGCTCGGTCTGGTGGGTGGCGGGCACGGTCGGCGCGGTGATGACCGTGCTGTGGAATTACGCCATGTCGACCTTGTTCGTCTGGCGCGCGAGATGACTTTATTTTGCCCCCTCCGGCTTTCGCTGCCTGTCGGGCCTTTGGCCCTCGGTCAGCTACAGCCACCTCCCCCGCCTGCGCGCTTACGCGCGCGCAGGGGAGGCGGGTCTGGGTTTCTGCGCCATGATTAGCGCTCGGATTTCAGGGCTCTGTGTTTTGGTCTTGCTGCTCTTGCGGGCCATCATGGCGGCGCAACTGCCCCTGTCGGCCGACGAAGCCTATTACTGGCTGTGGTCGCTGCGTCCCGCCGCCGGTTATTTCGATCATCCGCCCATGATCGCCTGGCTGATCCGCGCCGGCACCTTCCTGTTCGGCGACACGGCTTTTGGAGTGCGGTTCGCGGGCGTGCTTCTGTCCTTTCCCGCAAGCTGGTTTGTCTGGCGCGCCGCAGGCTTGATCCTGAAGGACAAGGACCGCGCCGGCCTGGCGGTTCTGTTCTTCAATCTGACCTTGATGGCGTCGGTCGAGCTCCTGGCGGCGACCCCGGACATGCCGTCTGTCGTTGCCAGCGCCGCCTTTGTCTATTTCCTGGCGCGGGTGCAACAGACGGGCGACGGCCGCGCCTGGCTGGGCGCCGGAATTGCCGCGGGATTTGGCCTGCTCTCCAAATATTCCATGCTGTTTTTGGGCGCCGGAACGTTGCTCTGGCTGATTGTGGACCGCGATGCCCGGCGTTGGCTGCTATCGCCTTGGCCGTATCTGGGCGCCGTCCTGGCCTTGGCGATTTTCGCGCCCAATCTGGTCTGGCAATCGCAAAATCATTGGCAGACTTTTCTGTTTCAGTTCGGGCGTATCAGCGCCGGGCATTTCACCTTGCGCTATCTGGGCGAATTCCTGGGCGCGCAGCTGGGCCTTGCTTCGCCGCTGATCCTTGTTCTGATGGGTGTCGGCCTGTGGCGCGCCACGCGCGCTCGCAACGACCGGCTGATGCTGGCGGTGCTGGTCTGGGTGGGGCTGGGCTATTTTTTCCAGCATGCCTTGCATGACCGGGTGCAAGGCAATTGGCCCTGTTTCCTTTATCCGGCGCTGGTGATCCTGGCGGCGGATACGTTTGCTGTTCGCGGCTGGCGCAAGCTTTATGTTCTCGCCGCCCCGTTGGCGGCGGCTCTTTTGATCGCGGTTTATCTGCAAGCCAGCTTGGCCTGGATGCCGCTGAAGAAAGACCCGCTGGCGCGCATTCTGGGCCGTGAATTCGCACCCATCGGCGACGTGGTCGCGGCCCTGGTCGGCGCGCATCTGGCTGATGCGGTTCTTACCACCGACTATCAGACCACCGCCTGGCTGCGCTTCAACCATCCCGAGATCAAGGTCGTGCAGTTGAATGAACCGCAGCGCTACCCGCTGGCGCCCGCCGCCGATGCCAAGCTGCTGGCCCGGCCTTTGATCTACCTGGCCGAACTTCGCCGCGATCAGCATCTCTTGGTGCAAAAGTCCTTCGGCTATACCGGCTTTCCCACCCAGCTGCAGACGCCGTCCAGCCGGTACATGGTCTATCCGGTGGGGCGGCCGAAAAGTTCCCAACTCGGGCGGATGCCCTGAAACGCAAAAAGCCCCGCAAAGCGGGGCTTTAAGAGAGCGGACACCCGAGGCGGGCTGTCGAAGGGGCTGGGGGCGTTCCGGATCGGACGTCCGCTCCGCCTTGATAATGGCCGGCCGGAAAAACCGTTCCCGCCCCTCCAAAATTTTTTAGAGTTTTTCGCCGGCGGCGATTTGGGTGGCAGGCTTGGCAGCTTCGACGGCCTGGCGATCGGCGGAGCCCACCAGCAAGACCAGCAGCAGGATGCCGGCGATCAGCCCTTCGACGGGATGCTCAAGAATGAAGCCCGGAATACGCATATCTCGCACCCCCAAGGTCAAACAGGTGGCCGTCCCCTGAGTGCGCCGGAAAAAGCGCTGACAATCAAAAGGATCAGGAACACCACCAGCAGCAATTTGGCGATTGATGCCGCCAACCCCGCCAATCCGAAGAAACCCATATATCCCGCGACAAGGGCGAGTATCAGAAAGGTAAGCGCCCAGCCAAGCATGTGCAGCTACCCCACCAGTTTAGATGCGACGAAACACGGCCGTCAGGGGCCGGTTCCAAACTGTCCACAAGGCGGACGGCTGGTGGGTTTTATTTCGGGGCTTTGTTGCGGTTTAGGAACATATTGACGGCCCCCGCCAGGCCCGCGCCGATAATGGCGACCCAGGGCGTTTCCTTCGCGATCGCCGCAAGCAGCACGCGGGTCAGTTCATTGTTGGGCGGCGGAGGTTGTTTGCGCGGTCGCGACAGGCGGATGACGATGGTCCAGAGCAGCGGCGGCAGCAGCAGGACCCCGCCAGCCACGGCATATGCGCCAACCGTACCCAGCACCGCAACCAAAGCCGAGGCCAGCGCCATGCCCAGCAGGCCCACGCCAAAAAAGGCCATGGCGACGGCAATGGCTGCCCAGATAGCCTTGGCGGTCAAGCGCGCGAACATGTGGTCCCCATCGTCTGCCTGTTATACGCCGGCAGAGTTTAACAAGAAAATGACGTTCGCTCGAAAGCCCAAGAGCGTGTCAGCGCCGCAGGAAAATCGCGCCCAGGAATACGCCAAGCCCGCCTGCGATCAGCAGGGACTGAAGCGGCTGGGCGCGCACATAGCCGCGCAATTCCTCGGCATTCTCGTCCGCCCATTCCTGCGCGTCTTCGGTATATTCCAGCGCGGTCGCCTTGGCTTCCTTGGCGGCTTCTTCCGCCAGCGCCACGGCGCGGTCGGCGATCTCCTCGGCCGAGCGCATCGCCAGGGCGGCGCGTTCGGACGCGACCTGGCCGACATCGCCATACAGTCCCTTCAAGTCGGTCTGCAGCGCATCGAAGTCGGCGCGCAGGGCCGTCAGGCGCGCTTCGATATTGCCGTTGGCTGCTGCTGTCTTTTTCCGGGGGGCCATGTCTGTGATCTCCAATGCCTGAAAGTGAGAAAATGCCTGAAAGGACAAACGGTGCCGCCTTCAGGGTGGGGGCCGGGGGGCCGCTTTGCAGGAGATGGACTCTCCCGTCCCAAAAGAAAAGCCCAGGCGGGGCCGTTATGCCAGTCAAATCTGGTTCATGGGACCGGCCGGCCGGGGGTGGCGGGGTGCGGCTTTAAGCCCGCAAACCGCCGCGCAGCCATGCGTTTTGGGCTGTTTTCGCCGCCCACGGGCTGGTTATGTTCCGCATGTTTTTATCGGCGCGGGTCTGGTAGATGGCCCCTTCCTATTCATCAGGCAAATCAGCAGGAATGAACCATGGCGGACAGTTTCGACGCGATCGTGATCGGGGGCGGCCCCGGCGGCTATAATGCGGCGATCCGCCTGGGACAGTTGGGCCTGACCAGCGCCTGTATCGACAAGCGCGGCAGCTTCGGCGGCACCTGCCTGAATATCGGCTGCATTCCCTCCAAGGCGCTGCTCCATGCCAGCGAGCGTTTCCACGAGGCCCAGCATGATTTCGCCAAGCTGGGCATTGCGGCCAAGGTCTCCCTCGATCTCCCCGCCATGATGGCGCAGAAGACCAAGGTGGTCGGCGAGCTGACCAAGGGCGTGGAATTTCTGCTCAAGAAGGCCAAGAGCGAGGCGATTGTGGGCGAAGCCCGCATCACTGCGCCCGGTAAGGTCGAGGTAAAGCTTGCGGACGGCAAGACCCGCAGCCTCACCTGCAAGCACATCATCATCGCCACCGGCTCAGATGTTGCGCCCTTGCCCGGCGTGACCCTGGATGAAAAGCAGATCGTCTCTTCGACCGGCGCGCTGGCGCTGAGTCAGGTGCCCAAGAAATTGCTGGTGGTCGGCGCCGGTGTGATCGGACTTGAGCTTGGTTCGGTCTGGAGCCGGCTGGGCGCCGAAGTGACGGTGGTGGAATTCCTGGATCGCGTCACACCCGGCATCGACCTGGAAGTGTCCAAGACCTTCCAGCGCGTTCTCACCAAGCAGGGATTCACCTTCCATCTTTCCACCAAGGTCACTGGGGTTGAGAAGGTCGGCGGCGCGCTGAAGGTCACGGTCGAACCGGCGGCGGGCGGCGACAAGCAAGTGTTGGATGCCGATGTGATGCTGGTCGCCATCGGCCGCATTCCCTACACGGCCGGTCTGGGCCTGCAGGAAGCTGGTGTGGCGATGGACAAGCGCGGCCGCATCGTCACCGATCATCATTATCGCACCAATGTCGCGGGTATCTATGCCATTGGCGATTGCCGCGAAGGTCCCATGCTGGCGCACAAAGCCGAGGACGAAGCGGTGGCCTGTGCCGAGATCATCGCGGGCAAGGCGGGGCATGTGAATTACGATGCGATCCCCTCGGTGGTTTACACCTTCCCGGAAGTCGCCACGGTCGGCAAATCGGAAGAAGAGCTCAAGGCCGCCGGCATCGCTTACAAGGTCGGCAAATTCCCCTTCACCGCCAATGCCCGCGCCAAGACCATCGCCGCCACGGATGGATTGGTGAAGATCCTGGCTGACGCCAAGACCGACAAGGTGTTGGGCTGCGCCATCATCGGTCCGGAAGCCGGAAACTTGATCGCCGAGGTTGTTCTGGCGATGGAGTTCGGCGCGTCATCGGAAGATATCGCGCGCACTTGTCACTCTCATCCGACGTTGACGGAAGCCGTGCGTCAAGCGGCTATGGGTGTCGAAGGCTGGACCATGCAAATGTAGCGTGGCTCTTTTGCGTCGTGAGTTCGTCGCGCCCGCGCGCGGGTACGGCTTGGTCACCTCGCGCGGGGCGCCGGCTCGGTAAACTCCTCGATCAGTCGGATGCTGATGTC
>CBHTTW010000011.1:0-21277 GCA_966096025.1 uncultured Alphaproteobacteria bacterium
GTCGGCCTGAACTATCAGTCGATCGGTTCGGGCGGCGGCATCGCCCAGATCAAGGCCAAGACCGTGGCTTTCGGCGCCACCGACAAGCCGCTGACGCCCAAGGAATTGGGCGCCGCGGGTCTCGCCCAATTCCCCACCGTGATCGGCGGCGTGGTGCCGGTGGTCAATGTTCCCGGCGTCCGTCCCGGCCAGCTCACCCTGGACGGCAACACCCTGGCCGACATCTATATGGGCAAGATCGCCAACTGGTCCGATCCGGCGATCAAGAAGCTCAATCCCAATGTGAACCTGCCCAATAAGGGCATCAGCGTCGTGCACCGTTCCGACGGTTCGGGCACCACCTTCATCTTCGCCACCTTCCTGTCGCGCATCAACGCGGCCTGGAAGAACGATGTCGGCGCCGACACCGCCATCGATTGGCCCACCGGCATCGGCGCCAAAGGCAATGAAGGCGTCGCCGGCAATGTGGCGCAGATCTCCGGCGCCATCGGCTATGTCGAATATGCCTATGCCAAGCAGAACCATCTCGCCCATGTGAAAATGATCAACAAGGCGGGCCAGGCGGTCGAACCGACGGTCGAAGCGTTCCGCGCCGCCGCTTCCAACGCCAATTGGGATGAAGCCTCCAAGAACAGCTTCTATGTGATCCTGGTCGATCAGCCGGGCGCCCAGTCCTGGCCGATCACCGCCACCACCTACATCCTGGTCTACAAGAATCCGCCGGACCAGAAGGCGACCCAGGACACGCTGAAGTTCTTCCAATGGAGCCTGGAGAAGGGCGACCAGCTGGCGCTGGGCCTGGACTATGTGCCGCTGCCGGAGAATGCCGTGAAGGCGATCGAAGCCAGCTGGAAGAATATCCAAGGTTCGGGAATGTAATTCCGGGTTTTTGCGGAATTGATTTGGAAAAGGCGGTCCTTGTGGTCGCCTTTTTCTTTTGAACCCCCTCCGGTTTCAGCTTCCGCTCGGCTCCTCAGGTCGCCTTCGCTCGCTGAAACCACCTCCCCCTTGCCATGCTTCGCATGAAGGGGGAGGCGGGGCTGCGTTTTCCACAGACATACGCTTACAAGCATGTAATGCATGGCTTATGATATTGATAGTTATAATAACGTAGCTTATGTTCTCGGCCCATGAAAACCGAGATGCTTGTCGAGCTTTACGACGTCGCCCGCCTGATGCGGACCCGCTTTGACCGCTGGGCCCGCACCTATGGCATGACCCGCGCCCAAGGCGTGATCCTGGCTCGCCTGGCCCGCCAGCCGGGCATGACCCAGAACGAAATGGCCGGGCTTTGCGAGGTCGAACCCATCACCGTCGGCCGGCTGGTCGACCGGCTGGAGGCGAGGGGCCTCTTGGAGCGCAGGCTTGATCCCGCCGACCGCCGCATCCGCCGCCTGCATCTGCTGCCGGCCGCCGAACCGATCCTCAAGGAGATCCAGCGCTACAAGGAAGAACTGTTCCGCGAAATCACCGACGGCTTGGACCAGGAAACCGTCGATCTGGTCACCGAAGCGCTGCTGAAAATGAAAACGCGGCTGACCAACGAGCCGACGCAGCGCGCCGTGGCGGCGGGGGAATAGATGTCCGCGGTCAATGACGGCGTCACCACCTATCAGGCGCCCAAGCAGAGTTGGCTCGGCGCGCTATGGGCCGACAAGGCGCGGCTGCGCCGAGTGTTGATGGTCTGGGGCGTGAGCCTCTTCCTCGCCATCGCGGCGGCGGTTTATCTGAACGGCGGACGCTATATCAGTTCCGACGATGCCTATGTCCATGCCAACAAGCTGATGGTCTCCACCGATGTGTCGGGCTTGATCAAGACCGTCAATGTCCGCGAGGGCCAGCGCGTCAAGCAGGGCGACATTCTCTTCACCCTCGATCCCAAGCCGTTCGAGATCGCGCTGGAAAATGCCAAGGCCAATCTGGCGGCCACCGTTCAGGACGCCGAATCCACCCGTGCCATGTATCGCGCCGCCACCGGCCAGATTGCCGCCCAGGCGGCGCAGCTGACTGTCAACAAGCAGACCTATGCACGCTATCAGGCGCTGGCCGGGCAGAACGCCATCGCCGCCATGCAGGTCGATACCCAGCATGCCGCGGTGCTCAGCGCCAGCGCGACCCTGGCCTCCTTGCAGCAGACCGCCGCCACGCAGCTCGCCAAGCTGGGCGGCAATCCCAATCAGCCCGCCGAGCGCACCCCCGATTATCTCAAGGCCAAGGCGGCGGTCGATGAAGCCCAGCGCCAGCTCGACCACACCGTGGTGCGCGCGCCTTTCGCTGGGACGGTCGGCGAGGTGGACTCGCTTCAGCCCGGCACGTTGGTGATCTCGGCCATGTCGGCCTTCACCACCACCAGCGCGGTCGGTTTGATCGGCGACAGGACCTGGATTTCCTCGGACATGAAGGAGACCGATCTCACCCATATTCATCCCGGCGCGCCGGTGACCATGACGGTCGACACCTATCCCGGCTGCAAATGGACGGGCCATGTCGAAACCCTCGCCGCGGGCAGCGATTCCAGCTTCTCGGCGCTTCCGGCGGAAAATGCCAGCGGCAATTGGGTCAAGGTGGTGCAGCGCATTCCGGTGCGTGTCGCAATAGATCACGGCGAATGCGACCGCCCCCTGCGCGCGGGCATGAGCACGGTGATCACCGTCGATACCGGCAAGCGCCGCATCACCCGTCTGCTTGAAAGCCTGTAAAGGCTCATGAGCCAGCAGCACCATGCCGCTCATGTCTATGACAGCAAGGTCGCGGAATGGGCGGTGCTGATCGGCAGCATGGCCGGTGTGTTGATGCAGGCGCTGGACACCACCATCGCCAATGTCGCCTTGCCTTACATGATGGGCGAATTGTCGGCGGCGCGCGATCAGATCACCTGGGTCCTGACCAGCTATGTCATCGCCGCCGCGATCATGACCGCGCCGGTGGGCTGGCTGGCGGCGCGCTTCGGCAAGAAGAATTTCCTGATCACCTCCATCGCCGGTTTCACCCTTGCCTCCATGCTGTGCGGCGCGGCCCAAAGCCTGGAGCAGATGGTGGCATTCCGCCTGATCCAGGGCGTGTTCGGCGCCGCGCTGGGTCCCTTATCCCAGGCGGTGATGCTGGACATGTATCCGCCCGCCCAGCGCGGCAAGGTGATGGCGATCTGGGGCATGGGCGTGATGCTGGGCCCGATCCTGGGACCGACCTTGGGCGGCGTCCTGACCGACGCCTATAGCTGGCGCTGGGTCTTCTATATCAACGTGCCTTTCGGCATCGCCGCCTGTGTGATGCTGGCGGTGTTCTTCAAGGACACGGCGCGCGACACAGGCTTGAAATTCGACTGGTTCGGCTTTGCCGCTTTGTCGGTGGGATTGGCGGCGTTTCAATTGATGCTGGACCGCGGCAGCACCAAGGACTGGTTCTCATCCACCGAAATCGTGCTGGAAGCGATGGCGGCGGGACTCGGCCTCTATCTGTTCCTGGCGCATATGCTGACCGCGAAAAAGACCTTCATCCCGGTGGAGATCTTCAAGGACCGCAATTTCATCGGCGGATTGATCCTGATGTTTGTCATGGGTGTGATCTTGCTGGCCTCATCGGCGCTGATTTCGCCTTACCTGCAGAACCTTTCCGGGCGCAGCGTCACCCAGACGGGGTTCCTGATGGTGCCGCGGGGCTTGGGTGTGATGTTCGCCATGATGTTCGCCGGCCGCCTCAGCCTCAAGGCCGACCCGCGAGTCGTGATGACCGCCGGGGCGGGGCTGATGATCTGGTCGCTTTGGGCCATGACCGACTGGACGCCCAGCATCAGCGTCAGCGCCATTTCCTGGGTGACATTTATTCAGGGCGTGGGGATGGGGCTGGTCTTTGTCCCCATGAACATGGTGGCTTTTGCGACACTTTCGCCCCAAATGCGCACCGACGGCGCCGGATTGACCAATCTGACCCGCAATATCGGCAGCGCCATCGGCGTTTCGCTCACCAGTTCCATCCTGGCCAGCTCCGTCCAGACCATCCATTCCCAGCTTTCAGCCCATGCCAGCGTCTTCAACCGGGCGCTGGGTGTTAACGGGCCGTCGCTGATGATGAACCCACAGATACCTTTTGGGTTGGCAAATCTGAATTCTCTCATAGAATACCGCGCGCAAGTGCAGGCCTATGCCAACGATTTCCTTTTCATGTTCGTGATTTCCTTGCCTGTGTTTGTGGTGATATGGCTGATGAAACGTCCGTCCTTCGCGGCGGGCGCAACCTCTAAGACGGAAGTGGTGGACTAATGAAAGTGGCATTCATCGGCTTGGGCGTGATGGGCTATCCGATGGCCGGGCACCTGAAAAAGGGTGGCCATGACGTGACGGTCTATAACCGCAATCCCGAGAAGGCCAAGCAGTGGAAGGCCGAGTATGGCGGCAATAACGCCGCCACGCCCGCCGAAGCCGCCAAGGACCAGGACATCGTATTCTGCTGCGTCGGCCGTGACAGCGATCTGCGCGAAGTGACTTTGGGCGCCAATGGCGCGTTCGGCGCCATGAAAAAGGGCGGGCTGTTCGTCGACCACACCACCGCTTCGGCCTCGATCGCGCGTGAGCTGGCGGGGGAAGCCGAGAAGCGCGGATTTGATTTCGTCGACGCGCCGGTATCGGGCGGCCAGGCGGGCGCGGTCAACGGCAAGCTGGGCATCATGTGCGGCGGTAGCGAGGCCGGTTACGCCCGCGCCGAGCCGGTGATGGCAGTGTATACAAAGCTGGCCAAGCGGTTGGGCCCGGCGGGATCGGGCCAGCTCACCAAGATGGCGAATCAGATATGCATCGCCGGCATCGTTCAGGGCATGGCGGAAGCCTATAGCCTGATGCGTGCGGCAGGACTGGATATCGAGGCGGTGACGGAAGTGATTTCCAAGGGCGCGGCCCAGAGCTGGCAGATGGAGAACCGCATCAAGACCATGAGCGCGGGCGAGTATAATCACGGTTTCGCCGTCGAATGGATGCGCAAGGATCTCAGCATCGCGCTGGAGGAGGCGCGCAAGCAGGGCGTCAGCCTGCCGGTGACCGCGCTGGTCGATCAGTTTTACGCCGAAGTGGAGAATTTGGGGGGCAAACGCTGGGACACATCCAGCCTATTCGTGCGCCAGGAGACCGCACGCAAGGGCACAAAGTCATAGAGGTTTGCTTTTATGGATCATGAGCGGTTTTCGACCGCGTCCAAGGGGAATCCCAAGGGCGCGGAGGGGCGCGGCTATCATCACGGCGATTTGCGTAACGGCCTGCTGCAAGCGGCGCGCGAAATTCTGGAAGAAGAGTCTCTCTCGGCTCTGACTTTGCGTGCCGTGGCGCGCAAGGCCGGCGTCAGCCATGCCGCGCCCTATCGCCATTTCCCCAATCACGAGGCGCTGCTGGTCGAGCTTTCGGTGGAAGGCTTCGACGAATTGCGCGGCGCAATCGGTGAGGCGGCCAAGGCGCAGGGCAGTGAATCCGACAAGATCGCCAATATCGGCGCAGCCTATATGCGCTTCGTCGCCCAGCGTCCGGCGTTGGCGCGGCTGATGTTCGGCGCCCAATTGCCCAATCGCGACCAATTTCCGGAACTGGAAAAGAAAGCCGATTCCATCGGCAATGAGATCGGCGCGGCGCTGCATGATTCCGCCCTGGGACTGGCGGTGTGGTCGGCGGTTCACGGCCTGGCCATGCTGGTGCTGGAGAATGTGATCGATCTGGGCCAGCGCCGCTCGGGCCTGCATGTGCTGCCGGCGCGCTCGGAAATCATCCTGCGCAGCCTGTTCTCGACCGAGCGGGAGTGATCCGGCCTAGCGCTTCAGCAGTTTCGCCGCTTCCACCGCGAAATAGGTAAGGATGCCGCTGGCCCCGGCGCGCTTGAAACCGGTCAGCGCCTCGATGATGGCGCGGTCGCGCTCCAGCCAGTTTTTTTCAAAGGCCGCCGACAGCATCGCATACTCGCCCGACACCTGATAGGCGAAGGTGGGCACGCCGAACTCATCCTTCACCCGCCGCACAATGTCGAGATAGGGCATGCCCGGCTTGACCATCACCATGTCGGCGCCTTCCGCCAGGTCCAGCGCCACTTCGCGCAAGGCCTCGTCGCCGTTCGACGGATCCATCTGGTATGTGCGTTTGTCGCCGACCAGTGACTTGGCGCTGCCCACCGCCTCGCGGAACGGGCCGTAAAAGGCGGATGCATATTTGGCGGCATAGGCCATCAGCAGCACATTGTGATGCCCGGCTTTTTCCAATCCGGCGCGGATGACGCCGATGCGCCCGTCCATCATGTCCGACGGCGCGATGATGTCGCAGCCGGCTGCTGCCTGCACCAGGCTCTGCTGCACCAGCATGTCCAGGGTCGCATCATTGTGCACATCGCCTTCGCGCAACAACCCGTCATGGCCGTGGCTGGTATAGGGGTCCAGCGCCACATCGCAAAGGATGCCGATGTTCGGCACCGCCTGCTTGATGGCGCGCACCGCGCGGCAGACCAGATTGTTTTGGTTGAGCGCCTCGCGGCCGTCCTCGCTTTTGAGCGATGCGGGTGTCTGGGGAAACAGCGCGATCACCGGAATGCCCAGGCTTGCCGCTTCCTTGGCGGCTTCCACCACCAGATCGACCGACAGGCGCTCCACGCCGGGCATGGAGGCGACCTGTTCGCGCTTGTTGTCGCCTTCGATCACAAAGACCGGCCAGATGAAATCGGCGGGAGACAGGCTGCTCTCCGCCACAAGGCGGCGCGTCCAGTCGTGGCGACGGAGACGTCGCATCCGAAGCTGCGGGTAGCTGCTCATGGGCGCGCCGCCTTGCTTATAAAAGCGGTCGCACGGGCGACGCCTTCGCTGCGCTCGGCTGCCCGATGCTCCGGGCGGCGCTTCCAGTCATGGCGCCGCAGGCGGCGCATTCTGAGGGCAGGGTAGGTGCTCATGGCCAACTTCTTTTACGGTCGCTCCGGGACGCTCCGTCTTGCCAATTCGAGCCCGGCCTTGCAAGTCTCGACCCCAATGCTGGTAACCGACCCCCATATTCGAAGCGAAAAGCGCGGCAGTCTGGGCCTTTTGACCCTGGACCGGCCCCAGGCCCTGAACGCCCTGACCCATGGCATGATCAAGGCCCTGGCCGGCCAGTTGGAAGCCTGGGCGGTGGACGATGCCATTGCGGCGGTGGCCATCCAGGGCGCGGGTGACCGCGCTTTTTGCGCCGGCGGCGACATCCGCGCCGTGGCGCAGGCGGTGATGGCGGGGAAAGCAGGCGAAGGCGCCGATCTGCTGCGTGACGAATACCGCATGAATGCGCTGATCGGCGCTTACCCCAAACCCTATATCGCCTTGCTGCATGGCATCACCATGGGCGGCGGCGCCGGTGTGTCGGTGCATGGCCGCTATCGCCTGGCGGACGAAAGCCTGTCCTTCGCCATGCCGGAAACAGCCATCGGCTTCGTTCCCGATATCGGCGCCGGCTATTTCCTCTCCCGCCTGCCGGACCGGATCGGGCTGTATCTGGGCCTTACCGGCACGCGCATCGGCCTGGGCGATGCGCTGGATGCGGGGTTGGTGACCCATGCGGTGCGAAAAAGCGATTTCGACGCCCTGATCGGGGCGCTGTCGCGCGGCGAGCCCGTGGAAAAAGCCATCCAATCTTTTGCCTGCAAGGCCAGCCCGGGGCCGTTGCGCGAACATCGCCGCCAGCTTGCGACCTTCTTCGGCGCCTCGTCGGTGGAAGCCATTCTGGAGCGTCTGGATCGCGACGGCGGTGAATTTTCCCGCGCCACGGCGCAGGAACTGCGCACCCGTTCGCCGACCTCGTTGAAGCTGGTGTTCCGCCAGTTGCGTGAAGCGCGGACGCTGGATTTGAAACACTGTCTGGCGATGGAACTGCGCCTGGCCTTGCGCGCCCTGGAAGCACACGACTTTCGCGAAGGCGTGCGCGCCGCCCTGATCGACAAGGACCGCAATCCGAAATGGCAGCCATCCTCGCTTGCGGCGGTGGGAGATCTCGATCCTTATTTCTCTTCGCTTGGAAAAGACGAGCTTTTCTGAGAAGGCGTGGGCCGGAGGGGGTAATTTGAACGATGCCGTTTACGTTTCATTTGCCATAGGCTGATACACCAGCGAAGACCGCGAAACAGTTCTGGCGCAACCCGGACATTTTACGCGTCTTTAAGATATCCCGCCTAATGTGGCCGCATAACAAGGTGGGCTCCGCGAAAAGTGGAGAAAAACAGATGACAGCACTAGCCAAACCGCAAGTCGCGGCGGCGCTGAGCAGCGTTGCTTCGGTTCGCAGCTCTTACCTCGAGGCGCTCAATCTCGTTGAGAGATTGCATCGGCAGCTGCTCGATGTGATCAAGGACGAACTGGATCGCCGCGACGAACGCGAGATCAACTCCGTCCAGGCTTTGCTCCTCTTCAATGTGGGCGACCAGGAATTGACCGCCGGCGAATTGCGCACCCGCGGCCATTATCTGGGCTCGAATGTCTCCTACAACCTCAAGAAACTGGTCGAAGGCGGCTACATCCATCACGAGCGTTCGGAATCCGATCGCCGCTCGGTCCTGGTGCGCCTGACCCGCAAGGGCGAAGCGGTGCGCGACATGCTGCGCGAACTGTTCGACCGTCACCTGAATTCCCTGGAAGCCGTCGGCAATGTCGGCGTCGACCATCTGGACGGGTTGAATACCACCCTCAAGCGCCTGGAGCGCTTCTGGATCGACCAGGTCCGCTTCCGGCTCTAAGCCAAGTTCAAATCTTTGTCGTTATGGCCGGCCTTTGCGCCGGCCATTTTTTTGGCCTAGCCCTTTTTCGGCGGCCAGGGGATGAAGGCGCTCACCCGGCGCTTATAGTCGTCATAGCCAGGCCGGCGCTGGGTGATGGTCTCTTCCATCAAGGCGACACCCGACACCTGCAACAGCAAAGCGGTGACCAAGATCGGCGACAGGATCAGCCACCACATATGGCTGGCGGCGAAACCGATGACAAAACAGCCCCACCACAACACCGCTTCGCCGAAATAATTGGGATGGCGCGACCATCCCCATAATCCCTTGTCCATCACCTTGCCCTTGTTGGCGGGATCCATCCGGAAACTGGCGAGCTGGAAATCGGACAGGGCTTCGATGGCCAGTCCCAGCGCCGCCAGCACGATGCCCAGATGGTCCAGCCAGAGCATGGGCCGGTGGCTGAACAGGACTGCCGTGACCAGGGGGGCGGGTACAAACCAGATGAGAATGGCTTGCAACAGGAAGACCTGGATCAGGCTGACCCACCACCAGCTCGCCCCGAATCTTGTCCGCATGGCGCCATAGCGGTGATCTTCTCCCCGGTGCCGGGTCCAGATATGGGCGGCCAGTCTTACCCCCCACAGATTCACCAACAAAAGCACGGCCGCGGCGCGCTGCCCGCTGGCATGGCCCAACAGGGCGGCGATATCCACCACCCCCGCAATTCCGGGCCCCCAGAAGATGTCCACGATGCTCACATCGCGCATCCTGAGCGACAGCAGCCACAGGAGCACCGCCGCGCAAACGGCAAAAACCAGACCCCAGATCGGGGGTGAAAAAGCGGGGGTCGTCATGTGACAAATTGCATGGAATCAGGGACTTGGTTTGGGCTAAGGTGCCCATCGGTTCGGAAAGCAGAGTTCATGACGTTTTCCTATAAGTCCAAGTTCCAGGATGCCCTGGCCGCCCTGCGGCGCGAAGGCCGCTACCGGGTGTTTGCCGACATCCTGCGCGAACGCGGCGCCTTTCCCAAGGCGGGGCTGCATGATCCCGACAGTGCTTTTACCGACAATAAGGGCCGCCCGATCACCGTCTGGTGCTCCAACGACTATTTGAACATGGGCCAGCATCCCAAGGTGCTGGCGGCAATGCATGAGGCGGTCGATGCGGTGGGCGCCGGTTCCGGCGGCACCCGCAATATCTCCGGCACCACCCATTATCACGTCGAACTGGAACGCGAGCTCGCCGACCTGCATGGCAAGGAAGCGGCGCTGCTGTTCACGTCGGGCTTCGTCTCCAACGACGCCACTTTAAGTACCCTGTCCAAGGTGCTGCCTGGCCTGATTATTTTCTCCGACGAGCTCAACCATGCCTCGATGATCGAAGGCATCCGTCATGGCGGCACGCCCAAGTATGTCTTCCGCCATAACGACATGGCGCATCTGGAAGAACTGCTGGCGGCGGCCAACCCGGCGGCGCCCAAGCTGATCGCCTTTGAGAGCGTCTATTCCATGGAAGGCGAGTTCTCGCCCACCGCCGCCATCTGCGACCTGGCCGACAAATATGGCGCCCTGACCTATATCGACGAGGTCCATAGCGTGGGCATGTATGGCCCGCGCGGTGCTGGTGTGGCGGCCCGCGACGGCACCATGCACCGCATCGACATTATCGAAGGCACCCTGGCCAAGGCCTTTGGCGTGATGGGCGGCTATATCGCCGCCAGCGCCGAGCTGGTGGACTGCATCCGCAGCTTTGCGCCGGGCTTCATCTTCACCACCTCGCTGGCCCCTGCCATCGCGGCGGGCACTTTGGCGTCCATCCGTCACTTGAAGTCGTCGGATGCGGAGCGCACCGCCCTGGCCGAACGCGCCGCCACCTTGAAGGAGAAATTCGCCGCCGCCGGCCTGCCGCTGATGGAAAGCCACAGCCATATCGTGCCTTTGATGGTGGGCGATGCGGTGTTGTGCAAGGCGGTGTCGGACTCGCTGCTGGGCGATCACGGCATCTATGTCCAGCCGATCAACTATCCCACCGTGCCGCGCGGCACCGAGCGGCTGCGCTTCACGCCGTCGCCGGCCCATAGCGACACAATGATGGACGCGCTGGTCAAAGCCCTGGTGATCGTGTGGGACGCCCACAAGATCGCCCGCGCTGCTTGAGGAGCGACCGCGAACCCGGAGCGGTGCAGAGCGCCGCGCAGGGGTCGCTAGCAACAGCGTCGTACGACGCCGCGCGACCATAAAAAGTGGCCGGCAAGGAAATTTACGTCGAATTCGTCGTCATGGGTAACACCGTCAAGGTGACCGCCATCGATTCCGAAACCGGTTTGGAAGCCAGTGTGGTCGGCCCGGCCAATGCCCCGCGCAGTGCGATGGCCGACGCGGCGCGCCGCAAGCTGGAATATCTGGAAAAAAAGAAGAGTTAGCGCCGGCGCAGCTTGCGATATTGCAGCATCGGCTCCAGCGCCAGCAGCGGCACCGCCCAGCAGACCCAGGCTGCCGTGCCTGCCGCCTCCAGCGGTGGAGCGCCATGAGATTCCAGCAAGGGGGCCAAGAGCCGGAAAAAGACGAAGGCGAAGGTCACCACATAGCTGCGCAGCATCCATTCGCGATGCTGGTCGATGGCGCGGCGGCGCACCGCGACATAGGCCATGATCGTGGTCACGGACCAGGCCGTGCTGAGGAAGAACAGGCCCGAACCATAGGCCAGGCCGTTGATGCTGGTGGCCGCCAGATAGAAACCGGCCAGGCTCCCGACCCCCACCGCGCCCAGATAAACCCGCCCCAGCCAAATATGCAGCTGCCGCGTGCGGCCCGTGACGCCAAGCCAGACCTGGACAAGCCCGGTGGTGATCGCCACCACGCCGCCAAGAATGTGCGGGATCAGCACCAAGCGGCGGGTCCATAGCGTGCCATAGGCTTCCTGCGTGTAGGTGACATAGTGGAAAGCGGCGGTGAAAATGAACCACAGCGCCAATGCGCCAGCCGCCGCCAGCACAAGAATGGTAAGCCCGCGTCCCGACGGCGCGCGCGCCGTGCCCTGCATGCTCATGAAACGACCCGTCAACTTCGGCCGCAGCAGGCCCGTTCCGTCCTGGACAGTCAAGACGGGTTGGCTTGACCAAACGGGGGGCGGGACGGGCCAATCGGGTGTTGGGTCTATATGAAATCTATATTTTCCCGCCATTCACGCCGCCTCGAACCTATACGCGGCCGCGCCTAAATCTCGCTTCCTGAAATTGGAGGCCGTGATGATGGATGCAATTTTCCTGGGCGCGGGGCTGGCGTTTTTCGCCGCCGCCATCGGCTACACCCTGCTTTGCGAGAAGCTGTGATGGGCGGCGATTATATCCTCGCCGGCTTTGTCACGCTCGGCATCCTTTTCTATCTGGTTTACGCCTTGATCCGCCCGGAGCGGTTCTGACATGACCGCCAATGGCTGGATTCAAATTACACTGTTCCTTCTGGCGGTTTTGATATGCGTGAAACCGCTGGGTCTTTACATGGCCCGCGTCTTTGAAGGCGAAAAAACCTTCCTGTCGCCGGTTCTGGGACCCGTCGAACGCGGCATCTACCGGCTCTGCGGGGTGCGCCCGGATCGGGAACAGCATTGGACTTCCTACACCATCGCCATGCTGGCTTTCAGCGTGGCGGGGTTCGTTTCGCTGTACCTGATCCAGCGGTTTCAGGCGGTGTTGCCCTTCAACCCGCAAGGGCTGGGCGCGGTGACGCCGGATCTGTCCTTCAACACCTCCGTCAGTTTCATCACCAACACCAACTGGCAGTCCTATGGCGGCGAAACCACCATGTCCTATCTGGTGCAGATGCTGGGCCTGACGGTGCACAATTTCCTCAGCGCCGCCACCGGCATTGCCCTGGCGCTGGCGCTGATCCGGGGCTTTGCGCGACGCTCGGCAAAGACGCTGGGAAATTTCTGGGCCGATCTCACCCGCGCCACGCTTTATGTGCTGCTGCCGCTGGCCGTTGTGTTGGCGCTTGTGCTGGTGTGGCAGGGCGTGCCGCAAAATCTTGGCGCCTATACCGCTGCGGTGACTCTGGAGGGCGCCAGGCAGTTGATCGCCCAGGGCCCGGTGGCGTCCCAGGAAGCCATCAAGATGCTGGGCACCAATGGCGGCGGCTTTTTCAATGTGAATTCGGCGCATCCGTTCGAAAATCCCACTTGGGCGACCAACTTCCTGGAGATGTGGGCCTTGCTGGTGATCCCCGCCGCGCTCACCTACACCTTCGGCCGCATGGTAAAGGACACGCGCCAGGGCTGGGCGATCTTCACCGTGATGGCGGTTCTGCTCGTGGGCGGTTTGACCGCTCTGTATGCGGCGGAAGGTCATGGCAATGCCTCAGTCGCCGCCGGCCATGTGATGCAGATCGGCAATATGGAAGGCAAGGAGGTGCGCTTCGGCGTCGCCATGTCGTCGCTGTTCGCCACCATCACCACCGCCGTGTCCTGCGGCGCGGTCAATGCCATGCATGACAGCCTGACGCCGCTGGGCGGCATGATCACCATCATCAATATGGAGTTGGGCGAGATCGTCTATGGCGGCACCGGCGCCGGGCTGTATGGCATGCTGCTGTTCGCCGTCATCGCCATGTTCATGGCCGGACTGATGGTGGGCCGCACCCCGGAATATCTCGGCAAAAAGATCGAGGCCAGGGAGGTCAAGATGGCCATGCTGGCCATTTTGGTGCTGCCTCTGTCGATGCTGGGCTTTACCGCCTTGGCGGTGCTGACCAAACAAGGCCTGGCCGGGCCGCTCAACAGCGGGCCGCATGGCTATTCGGAAATTCTCTATGCCTTCACTTCGGCAACCGCCAACAATGGCAGCGCCTTTGCGGGCCTGACCGCCAACACGCCCTTCTATAACACCACACTGGGCTTTGCGATGCTGATCGGCCGCTTCCTGATGATCGTGCCGATGATGGCGGTGGCGGGCGCGCTGGCCGGCAAAAAAATTGTGCCTGCCTCGGCCGGCACCTTTCCCACCCATGGCGCACTGTTTGTGGGCCTGTTGGTGGGCGTGATCCTGATCGTCGGCGGCTTGACCTTCTTCCCCGCTTTGTCGCTGGGCCCCATCGTCGAACATCTGGCGATGCGCACCGGCACCTTTTTCTGAGAAATGACCATGACCAAGCAAAGCAGCAATATCCTCGATCCTGCCATCCTGTGGCCGGCCATGGGCAATGCCTTCAAGAAGCTCGATCCGCGCCTGATGGTGCGCAATCCGGTGATGTTCGTGGTGCAGGTGACCGCCACGCTTACCACTTTCCTGTTCCTGCGCGACTGGCTGCATGGGCATCACGAGCTGGGCTTCTCGTTTCAGATCAATCTCTGGCTCTGGTTCACGCTCCTGTTCGCCAATTTCGCCGAAGCGGTGGCGGAAGGGCGCGGCAAGGCCCAGGCCGATGCCCTGCGCCGCACGCGCAGCGAGACCGTGGGCAAAGTCCTGGCCAGCCAGGAAGCCAAAATCTATTCCAAGAAACCGGCCCAGCTTTTGTCGCGCGGCGATCTGGTGCTGGTGGAACCGGGCGACATCATCCCGTCCGATGGCGAAGTGGTCGAAGGCGTCGCCAGCGTGGATGAAAGCGCCATCACCGGCGAAAGCGCGCCGGTAATCCGGGAAAGCGGCGGCGACCGTTCGGCGGTGACCGGCGGCACGCGGGTGCTGTCCGACTATATCGTGGTCAAGATCACCGCCAGCCAAGGCTCGACCTTCCTGGACCGCATGATCGCGATGGTGGAAGGGGCGCAGCGGCAGAAAACCCCCAACGAAATCGCGCTCAATATCCTCTTGGCCGGCCTCACTTTGATCTTCGTCTTTGCGGTGGCGACGGTTCCCGCCTTTGCCGCCTATGCCGGCGGCTCGCTCAGCGTGCTGGTGCTGGTGGCTTTGTTCGTCACCCTGATCCCCACCACCATTGGCGCACTGCTGTCGGCCATCGGTATCGCCGGCATGGACCGGCTGGTGCGGTTCAACGTCTTGGCCATGTCGGGCAGGGCGGTGGAAGCGGCGGGCGATGTCGATACCTTGCTGCTGGACAAGACCGGCACCATCACCCTGGGCAATCGCCAGGCCACGGAATTCCTGCCCTTGCCCGGGATTACGGCTCAGGAACTGGCCGAAGCGGCGCAGATGTCGTCCCTGGCCGACGAAACGCCGGAAGGCCGCTCGATTGTGGTGCTGGCCAAGGAAAAATTCGGCATTCGCGGCCATGACATGGCGAACGCCACTTTCATTCCTTTTTCCGCCAACACCCGCATCAGCGGCATCGATTTCGAAGGTACCGCCATCCGCAAAGGCGCGGTCGATGCGGTGTTGGACTATGTGCGCCGGGGCGCGGGGCTGCCGGCGGACCGCGATCCCGCGGCGGCGGCCCTGAAGGCGGTGGGTGCGGACGTGGCCGGGCCCTTGCTCGCGATTGCCGAACGCATCGCCAAAAGCGGCGGCACGCCTTTGGCGGTCGCCAGGAACGGACGGCTGCTCGGCGTCATCCAGCTCAAGGACATCGTCAAAGGCGGTATCCGCGAACGCTTCGCCGAATTGCGCAAAATGGGCATCCGCACCGTGATGATCACCGGCGACAATGCCTTGACCGCCGCCGCCATCGCCGCCGAAGCGGGAGTCGATGATTTCCTTGCCCAGGCGACGCCGGAGGCCAAGCTCAAACTGATCCGCGAGGAACAGGCCAAGGGCAAGCTGGTCGCCATGTGCGGCGACGGCACCAATGACGCGCCGGCCCTGGCCCAGGCCGATGTCGGGGTCGCCATGAACACCGGCACCATGGCGGCGCGCGAGGCGGGCAATATGGTGGATCTGGACAGCGATCCCACCAAGCTGATCGAGATCGTGGAGATCGGCAAACAGCTGTTGATGACACGCGGCGCGCTGACGACATTCTCCATCGCCAATGACGTGGCCAAGTATTTCGCCATCATTCCGGCCATGTTCCTGGCCTTCTACCCCCAGCTTCAGGCGTTGAATGTGATGGGCCTGCACAGCCCGCAAAGCGCCATTCTCTCGGCGATCATTTTCAATGCCCTGATCATTGTGGCGTTGATCCCGCTGGCGCTGAAAGGGGTGACCTATCGCGCCGCGGGCGCCGCCGCGCTTTTGCGCCGCAATTTGCTGATCTACGGCCTGGGCGGCATCGTGGTGCCTTTCATCGGCATCAAGGCCATCGATCTCGCCGTCACGGCGCTCGGCCTGGCTTAGGAGAATAAAATGCAACATATCCGTCCCGCCATCATGATGATCCTGGTGATGAGTCTGATCACCGGACTGCTTTATCCGCTGACGTTCACAGGCTTGGCGGGCGTCATCTTTCCGCGTCAGGCGGCAGGCAGCCTGATCGAGCAGAACGGCAAGGTGATCGGCTCGGAATTGATCGGCCAGCAATTCGCCGGCGATCAGTATTTCCATGGCCGCCCCTCCGCCGCCGGCAATGGCTATGACGCCGCCAACAGTTCGGGCTCCAATCTTGGCCCGACCTCCAAGAAACTGAAAGACCGTGTCGCCGCCGATGCGGCCAGGCTCAGGGCTGAGAATCCCAATGCGCCGGTGCCCGACGATCTGGTGACGGCCTCGGCCAGTGGGCTGGATCCGGACATTTCGCCGGCCGGCGCCTTGTTCCAGGTGCCGCGCGTGGCAAAGGCGCGCGGGCTGCGTGACACGGATATCGCGGCGCTGGTGCAAGCCCATGTCCAACCGCGCCTTTTCGGTCTTTTGGGCGAGGCCCATGTGAATGTCTTGAAACTTAACCTTGCATTGGATGCATACGCGCACAGCATGAAAGGCGCGGCTAACAGGGCTAATCTCCCGGCCGGATGACTGACACCGATCACAGACCATCGCCCGACGCCTTGCTCAAGGAAGCGGGGCAGGCTGGCCGTGGCCGGTTGAAGATTTTCCTGGGCGCGGCGCCGGGTGTCGGCAAGACCTATGAAATGCTGGTGCAGGCGCGCCGCCGCAAACTGGACGGCGTCGATGCGGTAATCGGGGTGGTGGAAACCCATGGCCGGGTGGAAACCGATCTTCTCACCAAGGGCATCGAGACGGTTCCCAAGAAGCGCATTCCCTATAAGGGCCGGGTTCTGGCGGAGATGGACATGGACGCCATCTTGCAGCGCCGTCCGCGTCTGGTGCTGGTGGACGAGCTGGCGCATAACAATGCCCCCGGCAGCCGCCATCCCAAACGCTATCTGGATGTCGAGGAATTGCTGGCGGCGGGAATCGATGTCTACACCACCCTCAACGTCCAGCATGTCGAAAGCCTCAACGACGTCGTCGCCCAGATCACCAAGGTGAAGGTGCGCGAGACGGTGCCGGATTCCGTTCTCGACCGCGCCGAAGATATCGAGCTTGTCGATCTCACGCCGGAAGACCTTTTGCAGCGTCTCAAGGACGGCAAGGTCTATTTGGGAGCCGCGGCCGAACGCGGGCCGCATTTTTATTGCGTTCCCGGCAAGCGGGCGGCGCGGCGCGAGGGGGCGCTGCCCCGCACCGCCCAGCGGGTCGACGCGCAGATGGTCGACTATATGCGCGCCCATGCCATTGCCGGGCCTGGGGAGGCGGGCGAGGGCTTGCTGGTGGCGGTGAATGCCCGCCCGGGAGCGCCCGCAACCATTCGCCATGCGCGGCGGCTGGCCGACCGTCTGCGTGCCTCCTGGACCGCGGTCCATATCGAGACCGGGGCGGCAAGCGAAGCCGAACGCGACCGCGTCGCCCAGGCATTGCGTCTGGCCGAGCGCATGGGCGGGATCGCCGCCACCGTGCCGGCCGCCAATGAGGCCGAGGGCGTGATCCAATTCGCCCGCGCCAACAATATCGCCCATATCGTGGTGACGGCGGGGCAAGGCGCGCGCTGGCGGGAATATCTTCGCCCCTCCCTGGCGCAGGAGCTGATCCGCCGCGTTCCGGATCTCAGCATCTATGTTGTTCCGGAGCGTGGCGGCGCGAACGGCGAACCGGAAAAACTGGCGCAGGTCCATTCTCCGCTGGAACCGCGCGCCTTTGTCGCCAGCCTGTTTTTCAGCGCCGCCGCCTTGGGTATGGCGCTGCTGCTGCGCCAGGCCCTGGCGGTTTCCAATGTCGCGCTGGTGCTGCTGGTGGCGGTTCTGGCCAGCGCCGTCACCTTCGGTCTGTGGCCGTCCTTGTTCGCGGGCCTGGTCTGCGCTTTGGCCTATAATTTCTTTTTCCTGCCGCCGCTCTACACCTTCACCATCGCCAATCCGGAAAATGTTGTCACGCTTCTGGTATTCGTGCTGGTGGCGGCGATCGCCAGCAATCTGGCGGCGCGGGTGCGGATGCAGGCGATTGTCGCGCGCCAGCGCGCCGCCACCACCGAGGACCTTTACCGCTTCAGCCGCAAGCTTGCGGGCATCGCCACGCTCGACGACTTGCTCTGGGCCACCGCCTATCAGGTGGCGCATATGCTCAAGCTGCATGTGGTGCTGCTGTTGCCGGAAGGTGAAGGCCTTGCAGTGCGGGCCGGCTATCCCCCGGAAGACACTTTGGAAGAGAGCGATCTGGCCGCCGCCAAATGGGCCTTTCAGCACGGCCAGGAAGCCGGGCGCGGCGCCGATACCTTGCCGGGCGCGCACCGGCTGTTCCTGCCCATGCGCACCGCGCGCGGCATTGTCGCGATCATCGGATTGGATTCGGCGCGCGAAGGCGCGCTGCTGACCCCCGATCAGCGGCGGCTGCTCGATTCCTTGTCGGACCAGACCGCACTGGCAATTGAGCGATTGCATCTGGCCGGGGAAATGGATCGCGCCCGGGTTGCCGCCGAGACTGAGAAACTGCGCTCCGCCTTGCTGACCTCGATCAGCCATGACTTGCGCACTCCGTTGGCCGCAATCCTGGGCTCGGCCACCAGCCTGAAACAGTATCGCGGCCAGCTAAGCGATGCCGATCAAACCGGGTTGCTGGGCACCATTCAGGAAGAGGCCGAACGCCTCAATCACTTTATCGCCAATTTGCTGGACATGACACGCCTGGAATCGGGGGCGCTGGCCCCCAATCTGGACTCGATCGAATTGGCTGACGTGGCGGGAAGCGTGCTGCGTCGGGCGCAGCGCCTCACCCAGCATCATGCGATTGTCCTGGACTTGGAACCTGGACTGCCCATGCTGCGGCTGGACCCGGTTCTGTTCGAACAGGTGCTGTTCAACCTGATCGACAATGCCGCCAAATATGCGTCTTCCGGCACCACCATCACCCTGCGGGCCCGGCGCGAAGGCGCGGGTGTGACCATGCAGGTCCTGGACCAAGGCCCCGGCCTGCCGGATGATGACCGGGAACGCATCTTCGACAAATTCTACCGAACGCGCGCGGGCGACAGCAAACGCGCCGGCACCGGCTTGGGGCTTGCCATCGCCCGCGGCTTCATGGAAGCCATGGGCGGCACCATCACCGCCGCCAATCGCAGCGATGGCGATGGCGCAGTGTTCACACTGATCATTCCTTTGGCTCCATCATGACGGCTTCCCGCATCCTGATTGTCGACGACGAGCCTGCCATCCGGCGTTTTCTGCGCACCGCCCTGGCGGCCCAGGACTATCGCGTCGAGGACGTGGGCGATGGCGAAGCGGCGCTGGATTTTCTCAAACGCAACGGCATGGACCTGATCATCCTGGATCTGGGCCTGCCAGGCATGGACGGATTGGAGGTGCTGCGGCGTTTGCGGCAAGAGGGCTCGACCACGCCGATCGTCATCCTCTCCAGCCGCGACGATGAGGCCGGCAAGGTGGCGGCGCTGGATCTGGGCGCCGACGATTATGTCTCCAAGCCTTTCGGGATGGAGGAGCTGTCCGCCCGCGTCCGCGCCGCCTTGCGCCACCGTTTGCAGCAGGAAGGTGAAAAGCCGCTGTTCAAAAGCGGCGATCTGTCGGTGGACCTGGTTCGCCGCATCGTGACGGTGCGCGGCGAAGAGGTGAAGCTCACCCCGCGCGAATATGATCTGCTGCGCCTCATGGTCAGCCATGCCGGCAAGGTTCTGACCCACAAATTCATCCTGAAAGAGGTATGGGGCGGGGAAACGGACGTGCAATATCTGCGCATCTATATCCGCACCCTGCGCCAGAAGCTGGAAGCCGATCCCGAGCAGCCCAGCCTGATCCTCACCGAACAGGGTGTCGGCTATCGATTGCGCGCGGCGGATTAGTCTTTCTTCTTTTTTTTGCCCTTGCGCCCATCGCCCTTGCCAAGTCCGATCTTCTTGGCGAAGTCGCTGCGCTTTTGGGCGTAATTGGGCGCCACCATCGGATAGTTGGGCGGCAGGTTCCAGCGCTCGCGATATTCGCTGGGCGACAGCTTGTAGCGCGAGCGCAGATAGCGCTTGAGCATTTTCAGTTTTTTGCCGTCTTCCAGGCAGACAATGTAATCGGCATGGACCGATTTCTTGACCGGCACGGCCGGGGCCCGGGGCAGGGCGCGGTCGTTCGCCGCCCCGGCAAAGCCGCCCAGGGTGGCATGGACATTCTTGATGATGGCGGGAAGCTGGTCGGCGGGAACCGGGTTCTTGCTGACATAGGCCGAGACGATCTCGGTCACCAGCTTGAGAATGTCGTCCTCAGTATCCTTGCCCATGTCCTATCCAATGCTGCCGCCCGCCACCATAAGACAGGGCGGAACGCGAGGAAATCTCAGCTTTTCCCGCATGTTGCAAGGCGGTGCTCATTTCTTGGCTAACCCGCTAGATTTGGTGCCGCCGAAGGGGTAAACCCGCCATTCCTGCGCGGGGGCGCTAGATCGGCCCCCATGCACTTTTCGGTTGCAAAGAGGCTCATTGATGTCCGCCGCCGCCAATTCCATGGACAAACATTCCGGCTATTTCACCCAAGGCTTGGAGGGCGCCGATCCCGAGCTTTGGAGCAGCATCCAGGACGAACTCAACCGCCAGCGCGACAAGATCGAACTGATCGCGTCCGAGAACATCGTCTCCAAGGCGGTGCTGGAAGCCCAGGGCTCGGTCCTGACCAACAAATATGCCGAGGGCTATCCCGGCAAGCGCTATTACGGCGGCTGCGAATATGTCGATGTCGCCGAGCAACTCGCCATCGAGCGCGCCTGCAAATTGTTCGGCGCGGCCTTCGCCAATGTGCAGCCCCATTCCGGCGCCAATGCCAACCAGGCGGTGTTCTATGCCTTGCTGAACCCGGGCGACACGTTCATGGGCCTGGATCTGGCGGCAGGCGGTCATCTCACCCATGGCCATCCCGCCAACTATTCCGGCAAATGGTTCAAGCCGGTGCCTTACACCGTGCGCCGCGACGACCAGCGCATCGACATGGATCAGGTTGCCGCCCTGGCGCGCGAGCATAAGCCCAAGCTGATCCTGGCGGGCGGCTCGGCCTATGCCCGGGTGATCGACTTCGCCGCCTTCCGCAAGATCGCCGATGAAGTCGGCGCGCTGTTCATGGTCGACATGGCGCATTTCGCCGGCCTGGTGGCGGGCGGGGTGCATCCCAGTCCCATTCCCCATGCCGATGTGGTCACCACCACCACCCACAAGACCTTGCGCGGCCCGCGCGGCGGCATGATCCTGTCGCGCGACGAGAGCGTAGG